>JAYTAJ010001039.1:0-2838 GCA_043737575.1 Myxococcales bacterium
CGCGAGCGGCTTGGCCTTCTTGTCGGCGCCCGCGATCCAGTGCTTGGGCGCGCCGCTGACGACGACCGCGTGATAGTCGGCGGTGTGGGTGTGGAGCCCGGACTTGTTGCCGGGCGGCAGGCGCAGGTAGAACGCGCCGCCGCTCTGCAGGTCGCCGTGCAGCACCGCGAGCTCGGGGCCACCCTCGACGTCGGCGTTCATCGCCGCGTAGGTGATCGAGTCGGGCGCGTTGAGGTGGTAGCCACCGATGTCGGGCGGCGGCGCCTCGACCGGCGGCGCCACGACGGGCTCGGTCACGGCGGGGTCGGTGGGGGGAGGGGCGGGCTTGTTCGCGGTCTTCGATCCGCCACAGCCCATCACGAGGATCGTCGTCGTTGCCAGTCCTGCAAGCTTCATGGCGCCGACCCTAACAGACCTGCTGACGGCGCGCGCGCCGCGAACCGCCCGCGTGGCACCAGCGCGAACGCGATCAGCGCGGGCACCATCATGATCGCGGTCAGCGCGAAGAACCGCGTCCAGCCGAGCCACAGCGCGAGCGGCGCGATCACGAAGCCGAACGTGCGGCCGCCGACCAGCGCCGCGCGCGGTCCCAGCCGCGGCGCGGCGACGCCGAGCACGGTGCCGCCGGCGGCGAGGCCGGCGAAGCCCGCGGCCTGGGTCACCCAGCCGATGGTCTCGACGTCGAGCCCCGCGACGGCCACGATCACCATCGCGAGCAGCAGCGCCCCGATCGCGCCGAGCGGCACCAGCGCGGGCAGGCCCGAGGCGAAGCCGAGCAGCGCCGCCGCGGCCATGCGGCGAGTGCCGAGGAACGCGAGCGCGCGCGCGGCATCAGCCGAGGTTGTGGAAGACCGCCTGCACGTCGTCGTCCTCTTCGAGGGCGTCGATCAGCTTCATCACCTCGGTCGCCTGATCGTCGGACAGCTCGACCAGGGTCGCGGCGACGTGCTCCGAGCTCGACGACAGGAGCTTCAGGCCGCGGCCTTCGATCGCCGCGGTCAGCGCGCCGAAATCGCCGAACGCGCAGCGGATGACGACCTGGGGCTCGCCCTTGTCGCTCTGACCCTCGCCGAGCTCCTGCAGCCCGTGATCGATCAGGTCGAGCTCGAGGGCCTCGAGGTCGAGGCCGGCGGGCGCGAGGCGGAGCACGCCCATGTGCTGGAACAGCCGCGCGACCGAGCCGGTGCTGCCGAAGCTGCCGCCGTGGTGGCGGAACGCCATGCGGACGTTGGCGACGGTCCGGGTGACGTTGTCGGTCGCGGTCTCGGCCATGACCGCGATGCCGTGGGGCGCGTAGCCCTCGTACATGACGATGTCGTAGTCGGTGGCGCCCTGGCCGCTCGCCTTCTTGATCGCCGCCTCGATCTTGTCCTTCGGCATGTTCTGGACGCGGGCGTTCTGCAGCACCCGGCGCAGCGACGGGTTGTGATCGGGGCTGGGCCCGCCCGACTTCACCGCGATCGAGATGTCCTTGCCGAACCGCGAGAACAGCTTGGCGACCCGATCCGAGCGGGCGAAGATCGTGGTCTTGCGTTTTTCGAAGGCGCGGCCCATGGCGGCGCAGCCTACTACGGCGCGTCGGTGGCTGGCAGGCGGCTTGCTACCTCGAACGCCATGACCAAGACCCATCGTGGCAAGCGACGCATCCTGAGCGCGGGCATCGGCATCGCGGCGATCACCGCCCTCGGCGGCCTGGCGTGCGGAAATCCCGTTGAGCCGGGCTGCGGCCCTGGGCTCACGTGTGTCGACGCGCCGCCGGTCGACGCCGGGCCGATCGACGGCGCGGAGCTCGACGCTGCCGCGGTCGACGCGGCGGTCACGGACCTCGACGCCGCCGCCGCGGTGCCGCAGCCGTGACAATGCTGTCGCGATCCGCGCGGGTCGTGCCCGAGGAGGCGCTGGAGCTGTTCGAGCTCGATCTGCTCGGCGGCCCCACCGAGCGGCGCTACCGCAAGGCCCGGCCCGAGGTCGAGGCGCTGCCGTGGGGCACGCTCGATCCGTCGCGTCACACCGCCGCGGATCGGATCGACGCGCGCGGCCACTGGACGATCGCGGCGTTCCAGGAGCAGCGGACCGGCGCCGCCTGCGCCGAGACCGTCCGCGCGGCCGGTCGCCTGCTCGAGGGGCTCGAGGACCTCGCGCTCGACCATCGCCGCTGACGCACCGCTCCACGCGACCTCGATGCGCACCGCCTGATGCGGCGCGGGCGGTGGGTCGCTGCCGCAGGCCACCAGGGCGATCGTCGTCGCCAGCCAGAGGCGCCCTGGGTGATCCCGCCAGCTTGAGGGCGCGTTCCGCAGTGATCGTGACGCTGGTTTCACTTTGCCCAAGGATTTCGATTGGTATACGGTCCGACACCAGGGACGGCGTCCGTCCGCCCGAGCTGGTCAGCACCGTGAAGAAGCCCGTACCTTTCGGCAAGTACTACTTGCTCGAGCGCATCAATGTCGGCGGCATGGCCGAGGTGTTTCGCGCGAAGGCCTATGGCGTGGAGGGGTTCGAGCGGCTGGTGGCCGTGAAGCGCATCCTGCCGAACATCGCGGAGGACAAAGAGTTCATCAAGATGTTCATCGACGAGGCGAAGATCGCGGTTCAGTTGAACCACGCGAACATCGCGCAGATCTTCGATCTCGGCGTCGTCGACCAGAGCTACTACATCGCCCTCGAGCACGTTCACGGCCGCGACCTGCGCAACATCTTCGACCGCTGCCGCAGCGGCAACGAGCCGATGCCGGTCGCGCAGGCCTGCTTCGTCATCATGAAGATCTGCGAGGGCCTCGACTACGCGCACAACAAGCGCGATCAGGGCGGCCGCGATCTCAACCTGGTCCACCGCGA
>JAYTAJ010001040.1:0-2837 GCA_043737575.1 Myxococcales bacterium
GTCGGGCGCGGCAGATCGCCGGGCACGCTGCGCAGCATCGCCGCGAGATCGAGCTTGCCCGCGCGCATCGGGTACTCGCCGAGATCGGGCAGCGCCCGCGCTGGCGCGCCCGCGACGCGGCCGAGGGCCCAGAGGATCGTGCTGCGATCCTGGCCGACCCGCGTGAGGTACGCGGCGAGCAGCGCGGGCAGGGCGCGCTTGTCGCCATGGTGGCCGAGCGCCCACGCGGCGACCCGCTGGGTCTCGCCGGCGTTGTCACCGACCGCGGCGATGAGGCCGGGCAGCGCCGCGCTGGTCGCGCCCGCGAGGCCGGCGGCGCACGCGGCGCGCACCAGATCGGCGCGGGTGCGATCGGCGAGCGTCGCCAGCGCGGCGGTGACCGAGCGGGCGTCGCCCGACGACGCCAGGCCGATGCACGCGAGCGCCGACACCGACGGCCGATGATCGCTCATCGCCTCGATCAGCGCGGCGCCGGCCCGCGGCTCGCGGATCCGCGCGAGCGCGAACACCGCGGCCTCGCGCAGCCCGACCTCGGCGTGCTTGGCGAGCGGCAGCACGTCGACCACGACCCGGGCGTCGCCGAGGCGGCCGGCCGCGACCAGCGCGGCGATGCGACTCTCGAGATCGAGCGAGTTGGTCAGCGTGCCGAGCTGACGCGGCGCGGTCGGATCGATCGCGCGCGGCTCCTCCTTCGCGACCTTCACCAGCGGCGCCGCCGCGGCCTTGTTGCCGAGGTGGCCGAGCACCGCGACCGCGACCGCGCGCTGGGTCGGGTCCTTGTCGTCGCCGAGCGCGTCGAGCAGCGGCTTCATGCCGCCGTGGCCGAGCCGCTCGAGCTCGATGCGAGCCGCGCTGCGGACCTCGCTGGTGCCGCGCCGCGATCGGCTGACCAGCCGCGGCACGTAGCGGACGTAGAGCTCGACCAGGAGCCGCCGATAGACCGGCTTGTGCGACAAGATCGACGACAGCGGCGCCAGCACCTTCTCGAGCTCGCCGAGCGACTGGTTGATCTCCTCGAGCGCGATCGCGGCGCGCCCGGCCTTGGTCAGCGTGTCCTCGTCGTTGGCCTGGCGCAGGATGCGGCGGTACAGCTGGGCGGCGTCGTCGTGCTCGGCGCGCTGCTGGTGGATCGCGGCGAGCGCGAAGTAGGCCTTCCAGTTGCGCTTGTCGAGGTCGATGGTCTGGTTGTAAGCGACGATGGCGTCGTCGAGGCGCTGCATGTCGACGTACAGCTCGGCGAGGCGGGCGTAGGCGTTGGGATCGCCCTTGTCCTCCTCGAGCGCGAGCAGCGAGTAGCGGATCGCCTCCTTGTCCTCGTGGGCCTCGGTCTTGATCTCGGCGATCAGGCCGTAGACCTCGCGGGTGCGGGCCTTGTCCTTGGCGGCGAGCTCGAGCAGCTTGGCGACCGCCTGGTCGTAGGCGCGATCGGCGCGGTACGCCTTCACCAGATCGAGCAGCGACTCCTGATCGTCGGGGGCGAGCACGACGATGCGCTCGAGCGTGGTGCGCGGTTCGCCGCTCTGGCCGAAGCGCTGGTAGTACGCGACCAGGAAGTAGCCGGCGTCGAGCTGCGGCTTGTCGCCCGAGAACGCGGCATCCCAGCGCGCGCGGTAGGTCTCCTTGTGGCTGCCGCTGTCCCAGCGCGGCAACAGGTTGACGATGCGGCCGCGGGCCTCGCGGCGGGCCGAGCGATCGCTGGCCTTGGTCCAGAGCGACAGCGCCTTCTCCCAGTCGGCCATCGCGTCGGCGAAGGCGCGCTGGCGCTCGAAGATCTGAGCCCGGCCCTTGTACAGCTCGGGGTTGGCGGGCTCGAGCTTGATCGCCTTCGCGTAGTAGACCAGGCCCTCGGTCGGCGCGTCGTGCTCGGCGAGGACGTCGCCGAGCCGGGCGTAGCCGCTCGCCGACTTGGTGGCGGCGATGCGCTTCCAGGTCGTCATCGCGCGGTCGACCTCGCCGCGCTGGTGGTACTGCTCGCCGAGCGTGATCAGGTGATCGGGATCGTCGGGCTCGAGCTTGGCGAGGCGCTCGAGCGCCGCGAGCGCGAGATCGTCCTTGCCCCAGCGCAGGTACATGTCGGCGATCACCGACTGCACGCCGGGGTCGCCGGGGAACCGGCCCTCCATCTTCTTCACCGTCGCCATCGCCTTGGCCTCGAGGCCGAGCTTCATGTAGCGATCGGCGAGGTCGCTCTGGAACCGCGACTCGCCGGGGGCGACCGCGACCACGACCTCGTACTGCGCGATCGCGTCCTGGTCGCGGCCCACCGACTCGAGGAGCTTGATCAGGTCCTGCTGGGTGCCGAGCTCGGTCGGCGCCTTGCCGACCGCTTTCTGGAACGCGACGACCGCCTTCTCCTGATCACCGGTGTCCTCGTACAGATGCGCGAGCGTGTTCCATTCGAAGTGACCGCGGCTGCCGGCCGGCCACTCCTTCTCGTAGTAGCGGAGCAGCTCGGCGAGGTTCTGCTTGTTGCGGTAGATCTCGACGATGCGCGCGGTCAGCTCGACCTCGAGGTGATAGCCCCGCGGCACCATCTTGATCGCGCGGCGATAGGTGGCGACCGCGTCGGCGTCGGCGAGCTTCAGCTCCTGGGCGCGGCCGATGCGGGCGACGACCTCGACCCGCCGCGCCGGATCCGAGCCGGCGCGCTTCTCGGCGTCGAGGTAGACCGCGATGGCGTCGTCGTGCTTGCCGGCGCCGCTGAGCGCGTCGCCCAGCTCGAGGCGGAGCAGCAGGTTGCCGGGATCGAGCGCGATGTACTGATCGAAGTAGGCGCGGGCGCCGTCGATGTCCTTGCCCGCGAGCGCGAGGTCGGCGAGGGCGCGCAGCGCCTTCAT
>JAYTAJ010001041.1:0-2835 GCA_043737575.1 Myxococcales bacterium
CGCGGTCGGCAAGCTCCATCCCGCCGCCGCGATCGACGCCGTCGTCGCCGCGGGCGCGACCGACGTCGGCGAGAACTACGTGCAGGAGCTGCTCGGCAAGCAGGCCGCGGTCACCGCCGCGCCGCGCTGGCACTTCATCGGCCGGGTCCAGCGCAACAAGGCGCGCCAGCTCGCCGGCAAGGTCGCGCTGATCCACGCCGTCGACAGCCTCGACCTCGCGATCGAGCTCGGCAAGCGCGCGACCACGCCGCAGCCGATCCTCGTCGCCGTGAACCTCGCCGCCGAGGCCACCAAGTCGGGCATCGATCCCGCCGCCGCGCCCGACCTGGTCGCCGCGATCGCCGCGATCCCGATGCTGCGCCTCGACGGCTTCATGACCATGCCGCCGCCCGACGACAATCCGCGCCCGCACTTTCGCGCCCTGCGCGCCCTGCGCGATCGCCTCGCCACCGCGGCGCAGCCCCTCCCCCACCTGTCGATGGGCATGTCGTCGGACTTCGCGATCGCGATCGCCGAAGGCGCGACCCTGGTCCGCATCGGCACCGCGATCTTCGGCGACCGCCCCGCGTCGATCGCCTGATCGCCAGATGATACCTTGACGGATGGCGAAAGCGCCGCGCGTCTGCGTGAAGGCCTTGCGCGCACCGTTGCTCGCGGCCGCGGCGCGGAGCGGACGGCCGTTGCCCGAGCTCGCCGCGTCGGTGGGCGTCGCGCCCGCGCTCCTCGGCGACGCCACCGCGCGGGTTCCGCACGCCCTCGCGATCCAGGTGTGGGAGGCGATGGCGGCCGCCACCAGCGACGAGACCTTCGGCCTGTTCGCGGCGCAGCTGGTCGGCGGAGCGCCGTTCGATCTGGTCGATCTCGCACTCGCCCACGCGCCCGATCTCGACGCGATGGCGGTCAGCTTCGCGCGCTACCAGACGCTCTTCCACGACGCCAACGACGCCTACCGCGAGGAGCGCGGCGACCGCGTCGGGTTCGGCCACCGCTTCCGCGGCGACATCGCTCGCTCGCGCCACCTGACCGAGTTCATCCTCGGGGTCTGGGTCGTGAAGGGCCGGCGCGCGGTCGGGCAGCCGTACCCGATCGAGGAGGTCCACCTCCGCCACCCGGCGCCGCGCGACACCGCGCCCTACCGCCGGCTGTTCGGCGTCGAGCCGGAGTTCGGCGCCGACGAGGACGCGCTGGTATTGACCCGCGCAACCCTGGGCTTGCCGCTGGTGGGGGCCGATCCGCTGCTCGCGCGCACGCTGGTACCTCAGCTCGATCACGAGCTGCGCGCCCTCGGCGGCACCATCGTGTTCGTCGACGACGTGCGCGAGCAGATCCGGACCCGGCTCGCCGATGGCGACGCCATGATCGACGAGGTCGCGCGCGCGCTCGCAATGTCGGAGCGCACGATGCAGCGCCGCCTGCGCGACGCCGGCACCGGCTTTCGCGCCGTCCTCGACGAGGCCCGCCGCGAGGTCGCGCTCGCGCAGCTCGGCCGCGGCGCCAACACGGTGACCGACGTCGCGTTCCTGCTGGGCTTCTCGGATCTCAGCGCGTTCGCGCGCGCGTTCCGCCGCTGGACCGGGTCGAACCCGGCGCGCTACCGGGCCGGCGCCGCGATCTGATCGCGACACGCAGGTTTGGCGGATTCGGTTCGGTGCGTGGCGCCGCGGGTCGAGCGTCGTCGGTGCGGTCGCGCGCATGGTGAGTGCTCACCAAGGAGACCAACCGATGCGCTCGATCCACCTCTCGATTCTCTTCGCGTCCATCCTCTCGACCCTCGCCGCCTGCGGCGAGGACGGCGACGACCTCGGCGTGCCCGGCCCGACCGGCGCCACGGGTGCCGACGGGCCGCAAGGTCCCGCGGGGCCCGAGGGTCCGCGCGGCGCGACCGGAACTCAAGGCGCGACTGGCGCGACCGGTCCGATGGGCCCCGCGGGTCCTGAAGGCCTCCCAGGGATCGACGGCAGCGACGGTGCGACCGGCCCGGTCGGCCCGGCGGGCGCCGCCGGTCCTGCCGGCCCGCGCGGCACCAGCACCCAGTTCGGGCGCGTCCGCGGGATCGGCGCGAGCAGCCCGATCTTCGCCGCACCCGTGGGCCTCTCGGACTGGTCGACCACGGACGATGACTGGTGGATGCTCGGCCCGCCCAACGAAGCGACGGTGATCGACTTCCGCGCACGCCTGACCGCACCGACCACGGCCGAGCGCACGGTCCAGCTCCACTTCGAGGCCGGCGTCGTCACCTTCCAGCTCGCGAGCTGCGTGATCCCGGCCGGCGGCACGACCTGCTCGGACACCACGCCGGGTCTGACCATGGCAGCGGGCCGCCGCGTCGTCCTCAAGGTGCTCGGCGGTGGGTCGCCGTCAGCCGACCTGCTGTTCAGCTGGACGTACGAATGATCAGCCGGTCGATCGATGCGACGTTCAAGATGTGGCCGCGGGCGACGTCCGGCCGCGTGATCAGTCGCGGCGGGCGCGGCGCCGAGCGGTGACGCGGGCCTCGTCGATGATCTGACGCTCGAGCGCGCTCATGTAGCGGTTCATGCCGAGGTCGGCGACGCCGAGCTCGACCAGGTAGCCAAGCACCTCGCGCAGGTGATCGGGCTGGTTGGACGAGGCGCCGCTGACGTCGAGGGCGCAGTCGAGGACGTTCCAGCCGTGCACCGACAGCGCGTGGGGATCGGCGCCGTGCTCGACGAGGAGCCGCATGATCGCGGGCACGCGATCGATCGCGCTGACCGCGTCCATCAAGAGCGTGCGGCCGTCGCGCACCGCGTTCGGATCGGCGCCGGCCGCCAGCAACGCGGTGACGCGCTCGACGTCACCGTGATCGATCGCGTC
>JAYTAJ010001042.1:0-6465 GCA_043737575.1 Myxococcales bacterium
CCTCGGCGGTGAAGTCGCGGCTCGCCCGCGGCCGCGACCGCCTGCGCGCCGTCTACACGACCCAGCTCGGCGTGACCGACACGCCGCCTTCGACCTCGCCTGGAGGTGCCCTGTGACCGCGACCCATCTCGACCGCCTGCTCACCGCCGATCTGAAGGCGCTCGCCACCGACTGCCGCCGCGACCTCTTGCCGATCGAGGCCACGCTCGCCGAGGGCGCGTACCGCGACCCGCGGCCCGGCGCCGAGCTGCGCCGCGACGAGCTGGCCGGCCAGCGCCGCGCCGAGATCGCCGCGCTGGTGCGGTCGCTCGTGCCGGTGTTCGCGCACCGCGTCGCGCGGATCGCGACGGGCACGGTCGCGCTGGTCACCGGGTTCGCCACCGCGATGACGTTCCGCGACGACGCGATCGTCGCCGAGCCCGGCTTCACGCTGCCGGCGCTGGCCGTGCTGCACGCGATGGTGTACTTCGGCGCGCTCGGCCTCGCGTCGGTGCGCTTCCGCGGCGGCCTGGAGCGCACCGCGGCGACCCGCGGCGACGTCTACGCCCAGCTCGATCAGCTGGCGGTGTCGCCGCTCGACGTCGCGCGCGCGTCGATCCAGCGCCTGGCGGGCGCGTCGGTCGGCCTGGCGATCGCGGGCGCGGGCGCGCTGGCAATGACGCTGCGCGCGCTGGTGTCGGGCGAGACGAGCTACGTGCCCGCGCTCGGCGCCGACGCGCGCCCGATCGATCTGCTGTTCGGCCCCGACGGCCTCGCGCTCGCGATCGGCTTCGCCGCGATCGCCGCCACTGTGATCGGCGGCGCCTGCCACCGTGCCCGCGACCCGCACGCGCTGCCGTCATGGCTGCGCACGCTCGGTCGCCCCGCGGCCGCGGCGCTCGGCGTCGCCCTGCCGGTCGTCATCCAGTGGGGCCTCGCGCTGCCGTTCAACCTCGACGGCGTCACCGAGGTGCCGTCGCCGGTCGCCCAGCTCGGCTTCGCGTTCGGCAACGCGCTGGCGATCGTGCTGGTCGCGACCGCCGTGATCGTGTGGCGGTTCCGCCGCGAGGCCGCGCGCGTCCACGACGCGTGATCGTCAATCGCGCGACATCACGCGCCGCATGATGCGACCGGCGGCGCGAGCGGCGAACGCGCGCGACACCATGCGCGTCGCGAAGTGGGCGACGCGGTTGGTCGCGCCGGGCACGACGACGGAGCGGCGGCCGAGCCCCGCGAGCGCGGCGGCGACGACCGGCGTCACCGACATCAGCTTGCCCGGCACCTTCGCCGGATCGACGCCCGAGTTCATCGGCCCCTCGGTGTCGGTGCCGCCCGGCGCCAGGGTGAGGACATCGACGCCGTGCTCGGCCAGCTCCTCGCGCAGCGCCTCGCCGAACAGCAGATCGAACGCCTTGGTCGCGCCGTACACCGCGCTCCACGGCAGGCCCTGGAACGCCCCGGTCGACGACACCACGATCACGCCGCCGCGGCCGCGCGCGACCAGGCGCGGGCCGAGCGCATGCGTGAGCGCGACCGGCGCCTGGCAGTTCAGCTCGATCATGCGGCGCTGGTGCGCGGGATCGTGATCGAGGAAGCGGCCCTTCCAGCTCAGCCCGGCGTTGTTGACGACCAGGCCGACGTCGAGGTCGGCGACCTCGGCGGCCAGCGCCGCGATCGACGACGGCTCGGCGAGATCATGGACGCACACCCGCACCTCGACGCCGTGAGCGGCGCGCAGCTGGGCCGCGAGGTCCTCGAGCCGATCGCGGCGCCGCGCCACCACCGCGACCGCGACCCCCGCGGCGGCGAGCTGACGGGCGAACTCGGCGCCGATCCCCGACGACGCGCCGGTGACGACCGCCCAGGTCCCGTAGCGATCGACGAAGTCACGACGCAGCGCCATCGGCGCAGCATACGCGCGGTCAGCGCGCGGTGGCGTCGATCGCGATCATGCGATCGCGGCTCGGCATGCGGATCGCGGGATCGAGCACGACGTCGACGACGATCGGCCCGGTCGGCGCGCGCAGCTGGGCCGCGGCGGCGAGCAGGTCGCCGGGCCGGGTCACCCGCACGAAGTCGGCGCCGAGCCCGCGCGCCAGCGCGCCGACGTCCATCGCGATCGGATAGTGGGCGTCGCGGCCGTACACGGTGCGATGGCCGTGCTCGACCATGCCGAGCCGACCGTCGCTGAACACGAACACCACGATCGGCAGGCGCTCGGCGGCGGCGGTCGCGAGCTCGAAGCCGCTCATCGCGAAGCAGCCGTCCCCGCAGATCGCGGCGACCGTGCGCTCGGGCCGCGCCAGCTGCGCGCCGATCGCGGCGCCGATGCTCTGGCCCATCGAGCCGAGGCCGGTCATGACGATGAACGAGTCGGGCCGGGTCAGCTCGAGGAAGTGCGTCGCGAACAGGAAGTGATCGCCGGAGTCGACCGTATAGATCGTGTCGCGTGGCAGCACCGCCTGGAGCTCGGCGAGGGCGTCCTGGGGCCCGAGGCCGGTCTGGCCCGGCCCGAGGCGGAGGCGGGTGACGCCGCCCGGGATCACGCGCGCGACCGGCGCCGGGCGGCGCGCCACCATCGCCTCGAGGAAGCTCGCGGCCGGGGCGATCAGCGCGTGGGTCGGCGGGTAGCCGCGGCCGAGCTGACGGGCGTCGATGTCGACGTGGACGAAGGCGTCGCGGCCGCGCAGCAGCGGGCTCCAGCCGTCGGTGGCGACGTCGCCGAGGCTGGTGCCGATCGCGACGACGACGTCGAGGCCGCGCTCGGCGTAGCCGCGCGCCGACGGGTGGCCGCCGAGGCCGAACACGCCGAGCGCCAGCGGATGATCCTCGGGGAAGACGCCCTTGGCCTTGGGCGTGGTCGCGACTGGACAGCGGTAGGCCTCGGCCAGCGCGCGCAGGCGGGCCGGACCGTCACCGCCGCGGACGCCGCTCCCCGCGAGCACCAGCGGTCGCGCGGCGCGGGTCAAGAGCGCCTCGATCTCGTCGATCGCCGCGGGCGCGGGCGCGATCGAAACGGATGCGTGACCGGCGATGCGAGGCACGGGCGCGATCGCGGTGGCGACGTCCATCGGGATCGTGAGCAGCACCGGCCCGCGTCGGCCCGACAGCGCGGTGGCGATCGCGCGGTGGAGCAGCAGCGGCGCGCGGATCGGATCGTTCAGCTCGACGGCGAGCTTGGTGACGCCGCGGGTCATCGCGACGATGTCGAGGCCGTAGGGCGAGCCGTCCTGGAGCGCGCCGCGGCCGTGGACCGGGCGCGGCACCTCGCCGACCAGGAGCAGCACGGGCAAGCCGTCGCAGTGGGCCGACGTCAGCCCGGTGAGCGCGTTCAGCACGCCCGGGCCCGACGTGACCGCGGCGACGCCGAGCCGACCGGTGGCGTGGGCGTAGCCGGCCGCGGCGAACAGCGCGCCGCTCTCGTGGCGCGTCGTGACATGGCGGATCGCGCGCTGACCGAGCAGCGCGTCGTGGATCGGTGAGATCGGTCCGCCCGGCAGACCGAAGATCAGCTCGACACCCGCGGCGGTGAGGAGCTCGATCAGCACGTCGGCGGTGCGGCGCGCGGTGGGCGCGGCGACGGTCGGCGGCAGTGGATGGGACAGCTCGGCGGTGGACATGGCTCACCGCACCGCCGCGAAGATGCCGACCTCGTGCTTGCGGAAGACGCACTCGTAGAAGCCGAAGCCCGCGGCCTCGAGCCACTCGTAGCCGTCGCGCAGGTTGACGTAGTTGTGGAACTGCTCGACGTGGGTCGCGGCGTTGGCGAGGGCCTCGGCCGACGCGCCGTGGCGGCGCATGCGATCCTGGTAGCCGTCGACGAGGCTGCGCTTCCACGCCGGTCGCACCAGCTTGAAGTGCGAGCCGAACACGAACACGCCCGACGGCGCGAGCACGTCGTGGATCTGCGCGAACAGCGCGGCCTGACGCGCCCGCGGAAAGTGCTGGAACGCGTTGCAGGTGACGACCAGGTCGTAGCGACCGTCGGCGCGGGTCGGCAGATCGTCGACGAGCAGGTCGAGTTCCAGCGTGTCGAGGGGCGGCACGCTGCCGGCGCCGAGCCGACGCGCCAGCATCGCCTGGGCGCGGCCGATCAGCTCGGGGCTGAGATCGGCGAGCGTGACGCTGGCGATCGGCAGCCCGGCCTCGACCAGCCGCAGGGTGACGACGCCGATCCCGCAGCACAGGTCGAGCACGCGCAGCCGGCGACCGGGCAAGGCCTGGGCCGCGGTCTGCACGCACGCGCTGGTCAGCTCGGGATAGATGTCGTCGGTGACGTCGGACAGCTGGCGCAGGAAGTCGAGGTAGCCCTCGGTGCCCTGGGCGAGCTCGTCGGCGAGCAAGGCTGCCTGCTCGGGGCTGCCGGCGCGCGGCAGCGGGTTGGTGTCGTCGGGGAACAGCTCGGGGCGGGCGACGTGGAGAGGCATGGCGATCATCACAGCAACCGCCGTGCCTCGACGGTGGCCGCGCCACGACGCGCGCGGCGGGTCGCGCGGCGGCGGCGGTCAGCCTGCGCGCGCAGATTGCGCGGCCACGTCAGCGCGAGCCGAAGTCGCCGACCTCGCCCGACGCGCGCGCGACCCGCAAATCATGCGATCGTCGGCGGGTGACGTTCTCGGCCTGGTTCCAGTGCATCTCCGGCTGCGCCGCGCGGTGGCCGCTCCTCGAGGTCCGCTACCGCTGCCCGACCTGCGGCGATCTGCTCGAGGTCGCCCACGATCTGGTCGCGCTGCGCGCCGCGCATGACGCGGCCGGGTGGCGCGCGCTGTTCGAGCAGCGCTGGCGCGGCATCGCCCATCCCGATCCGTCGGGGGTGTGGGGCAAGCGCGAGCTGGTCGCGCCTCACGTCCGGCTCGAGCACATCGTCACCGCCGGCGAGGGCGCGTCGGCGCTCCTGCCCGTGCCCGGCTACGCCGCCGCGCTCGGGCTCGGCGCGGTGCTGGTGAAGCAGTGCGGCGTCTCGCACAGCGGATCGTTCAAGGACCTCGGCATGACCGTGCTGGTGTCGACGGTCAAGCAGATGATCGCCGACGGCGCGCCGATCCGCGCGATCGCGTGCGCGTCGACCGGCGACACCTCGGCCGCCCTCGCCGCCTACGGCGCCGCCGCCGCGATCCCGACGGTGGTGATCCTGCCGCGCGGCAAGATCTCGACCGCGCAGCTGGTGCAGCCCCTCGCCAACGGCGCGCTGGTGCTCGCGCTCGACACCGACTTCGACGGCTGCATGCGGATCGTGCAAGACCTCGCCGAGCGCGAGGGCGTGTACCTCGCGAACTCGATGAACTCGCTCCGCCTCGAGGGCCAGAAGACCGTCGCGTTCGAGATCGTCCAGCAGCTCGGCTGGGACGTGCCCGACTGGGTCGTGATCCCGGGTGGCAACCTCGGCAACGTGTCGGCGCTCGCCGCGGGCTTCCGCATGCTGATCGAGCTCGGCCTGATCGAGCGCGCGCCGCGGGTCTGCGTCGCGCAGGCCGCTCACGCCAGCCCGCTCCACGCCGCCTACCAGCGCGGCTTCGGATCGTTCGAGCCCGTCGTCGCCAAGACCACGCTCGCGTCGGCGATCCAGATCGGCAACCCCGTCAGCTGGAAGAAGGCGGTGCGCGCCCTCGAGGCCACCGACGGCGTCGTCGCGGCGGTCGGCGAGGCCGAGCTCGCCGACGCGGCCGGGCGCGCCGATCGCTTCGGCCTGTTCACCTGTCCGCACACCGGCGTCGCCCTCGGCGCCCTCGAGCAGCTCACCGCCGCCGGCACGATCGCGCCCGGCTCGCGCGTCGTCGTGGTCTCGACCGCGAGCGGCCTGAAGTTCGCCGACTTCAAGATCGGCTACCACGAGGCCCGCCTCGCCGAGGTCGCCGCGCCGCGCTGGCGCAACCAGCCAGTCGACGTCGCCGCGAGCTACGACGACGTCCGCGACGCGCTGTGGCGCGGCCTCGATCAGCGCGCGAGCACGTAGCCGCCGTCGGCGGTCAGCGTGTCGTCGCCGATCGCCAGCGCGCCACCCGCGAACGGCGGGTCGAGCAGCACCAGGCTCACCGCGCCGTCGGCGGCGGTGAGGCGACCGACGCGGCTGTGCCACTCGCCGACGTCGAGGACGCCGCCGTCGGGCGTCGCGCGCAGCTCGACCGCGCCGAGGGCCGGGTGGCGATAGGTGCCGGCGAGCCCGCGGAGCCACGCCGCGTCGGGCCCGCGATCGACGCGCGCGATCACGTCGGCGATCGCCTGGGCGCGCTCGGCGATGCGGGCGTCGAGCTCGGTCTGCGCGCGCGGCGCCGCGGCGGCGAACACCAGCTCGATGACCTTGCGGCGCGTCGCCTCGGTGAGGTCGCCGCCGACCGCGGTGCTGTTGGTGAGGACGACGATCGCGAGCCGCTGATCGGGATGGAGGATCATGCGCGTGCGGAAGCCGAACGAGCCGCCCGCATGCTCGACGACCGCGAGGCCCTCGTAGTCGCCGACCGACAGGCCGAGCCCGTAGCTGTCGCCGTC
>JAYTAJ010001043.1:0-2833 GCA_043737575.1 Myxococcales bacterium
CCCAGACCATCGAGATCCGCTTCTACGAGGGCGAGAGCGCGGTGACGATCGTCGTCTATTCACGCGGCGGCGCATGGAGCGCCTACGCGGCCGAACGTACGCGGATCTTCGAGAGCCTCCGGCTCGAGGGAGGAACATGAAGCTCGTCGCCATCGCGCTCGTCGTCACGCTCACCGCCACCACGCTGTCGTCCCGCACCGCCCACGCCCAGGGCGCGGCGCCCGCGCCGCTGCCAGTGCCGCCGCCACCGCCGACCGACGGACCGCCGCCGATCGAGGACGAAGCGCCCGCGCCGATCGAGGAGGTCGCCCAGCCGCCGCCACCGCCGCCGCAGTGCGACGCCGTCGCGGTCGAGGCCGATCACCGCGCGCTCGCGCGCGAGCGCCGCTCGGCGCGGACCTGGAACACCGCCTGGATGATCTCGTACGTGGTCTTCGCGGGCGGTCAGGTCGGCCTCGCCCTCGCTGAGTTCTCGCCCGGCCGCGAGTTCGATCGCGCCCAGGAGAGCAGCCTCTACATCGGCGCCGGCAAGGCGGTGATCGGCTCCCTGGCCCGGCTGGTCCTGCCGCTGCGCGTGCCCGAGGTCGCCCGCAGCGGCGATCCGTGCGTCGATCAGGCGGCGCTCGATCGCGTCCACGCGTACACCGCGCGCAAGGAGAAGCGCACGTTCTGGCTGCAGCTCGGCGGCGGCCTGGCGCTGCACGCGATCGGCGGCAGCTACCTGGTCTTGAAGGAAGACTCGTGGCGCGACGCGCTGACGTCGTTCGCGCTCGGCGCGGTGGTGTCGACGCTGACCCTGTACACCCAGCCGAAGGCCAGCTGGCGGCGCGGGCCGCGGCGGTCGGTGAGCGTGGTCGCGGTGCCGCGCATCGACGGCGCGGGGATCGCGGTGGTCGGAGCGTTCTGATGATCCGGCTGACGCAGTACGCCCGCGGCGGCGGCTGCGCTGCGAAGCTGCGGCTGCCGGATCTGGTCGAGGTCCTCGACGGCGCGGCCGTGGGTCCGCAGCCCGGCGTCGTCGTCGATCACGCCCACAAGGACGACGCCGCGGTGGTCGCGGGGCCGACGCCGGGCCGCGGCCTGGTCCTCACCGCCGACGTGATCGCGCCGCTGGTCGACGATCCGGAAGCGTTCGGCGCGATCGCCGCGTGCAACGCGATCTCCGACGTCTACGCGATGGGCGGCGAGCCGCGGTTCGCGCTGAACCTCGCGTTCTTCTGCGACGACAAGCTGCCGCTCGAGGTGCTGATCGCGATCCAGCGCGGCGCCGCGGCGATGTGCGCGCGCGCCGGCGTCGCCGTGGTCGGCGGTCACACGGTGCGCGATCCCGAGCCGAAGTTCGGGCTATCGGTGACCGGCGAGGTCGACCTCGACGCGGTGTGGGCCAACACCCGCGCGCGGGCCGGTCAGGTGCTGGTGCTGACCAAGGCGCTCGGCACCGGGATCCTCAGCCAGGCGATCAAGGCCGAGCTCGCGAGCGCCTCCGAGATCGCCGCTGCGATCGCGTCGATGACGACGCTCAACCGCGACGCCGCCGCGGTCGGTCGCGCGTGCGGCGTCACCGCCGCCACCGACGTGACCGGCTTCGGCCTGCTCGGCCACCTGCGCAACCTGGTGCGCGGCTCGCAGCTCGCGGCCACGCTCGACGCCGCCGCGCTGCCGCTGTTGCCGGGCGTGGCCGCCCACGTCGCCGCG
Source organism: Myxococcales bacterium (assembly GCA_043737575.1). GTDB lineage: Bacteria > Myxococcota_A > Polyangia > Haliangiales > Haliangiaceae > UBA2376. Next base: position 1,696 of record JAYTAJ010001043.1, read on the forward strand.
GGTCGGATCCCGGGCGGCAGCAAGATCAACCGCGACTTCCTGACCGCGCTGGTCGACTGGCGCGGCGCCGACGACGCCCGCGAGCTGACGCTGACGATCGCGAGCGACGCCCAGACCAGCGGCGGGCTGTTGCTGTGCGTGCCGCCCGAGCGCGCCGACGACGCGGTCGCGCGGCTGCGCGATCACGGCCTGCCCGCCGCGGCGATCGGCTTCCTGCGCGCCCGCACCGACGACGGCGACGCGACGCGACCGATCCGCATCGCCTGACGTCACAGCCGCGCGAGGAACCTGCGCGCGAACTTGTAGGCGTCGCCCGGCCAGCGCGCCGACACGTAGCGACCGTCCTCGACGACGAAGGCCGGCCCGTCGTCGTCGGCGGTGCCGCGCTGGCTCACCGTCCGCGGACCGCGCACGAACTGCGTCGCCGGATCGGCGAGCGCGGCCTTGACCTCGTCCTCGACGTACGCCGGATAGGTCCGGTAGTAGCGGCCGAGCTTCCAGAACGTCAACAGGAACGCGCTGCGCTCCATGTACTTCGGCAGGCAGGTCGTCGTGCTGGCCGCGAGCACGCTCTTGCCCGCCGCGTCCTTCGCGCGCGCCAGCACCAGCACGCCGTGGCAGATCGCGCCGACCGGTCGGCCGGTCGCCCAGAACGCCGCGATCTGCGCGTGCAGCGCCGCGCTGCCCAGGTACTGCTTCATGCCGGGCGCGTGACCGCCCGCGAGGATCAGCCCGTCGACGTCGTCGGTCGCGACGTCGCGCCACCGCGCCGGCCGGGTGAAGGTCGGCTCGCGGCTCAGCTCGTCGTAGAACTGCTTCGGCTCGTCGGCGGCGCCGAGCTTGCCGAACAGCACGCCGGTGAGCAGCCGCGGATCGGCGCCGGGCGACGCGCCGTCCTCGGTGGCGATCACGACCTCGTGGCCAGCGTCGACCGCGAGCCGCCACGGCACCGCGACCTCGGTGACGTCGAAGTCGCGATCGGGCAGCGGCATCCAGATCCGAGCCATGCCCGACTATGCCGTGACTAGCGATCGGACGCGAACGCGGCGAGGTAGCGCGTGATCACCTCGGCCTCGCCCGGCACGAGGTCGGCGCGCTCGCGCATCTCTTCGACCGCGTCGGGCCACTCGGCGGCGCG
>JAYTAJ010001044.1:0-2833 GCA_043737575.1 Myxococcales bacterium
GATCTTCCCACGGCTCGATCTCGACGCGTATCACGCACCGAGCCTACTGCACCGTCACCGTCACCGTCACCGTCACCGTCACCGTCACCGTCACCGTCACCGCCACCGTCACCGTCACCGTCACCGTCACCGTCACCGTCACCGCCACCGTCACCGTCACCGCCACCGCCACCGTCACCGCCGCGGCCATCGATCGCCGAGCTCGGCCGCGCCACCACGACCGCCGCGGGCGAGCGCGCGCTGTTCGCCGCGTGTCGCTTCCCCGCCCCCGACGATCGCGGGGCCGGCGGTGGCGCGATCGACTGGGGCCGCGTCGTGCGCCGCGACCTCACCGACGCGACCGTCGACGGACGCGCCCGGACCGTCCTGCTCTACGAGCTCGACGGCGCCCGCGGTCGCTACGTCTTCGACGGCGCGGCGCTCGCCGATGGCCTCGGCGTCCTCGACGTCGAGGTCGGCCAGTGGGCCGCGATCTGCGCCGAGCCGAGCCGCGACGACGGCGGGCTCGCGCTGCCGTCGGGCTGGCGGGGTCCGCTGTGGCGGGTGCGTGGCCACGCGCCGCTGTCGGCGCCACCCGCGATCGCCGCGCGCGCGCCGTGGCCGCGCTACGTGCCGTCGACCCAGCTGTCGATCGCGCCGCGGCGGCCGTGGTCGCTCGCGGCCGGCACCGCGATCCTCACCCGCGCCGCGGCCGGCGACGCCCTCGGCCGCGATCGCCGCGCGATGGACGGCTGGATCCTCGAGCTGCCCGACGCCACGCCGGGCGCCGCGCTGCTGACCGGCGCCACGCCGCGGTGGATCATCGCGACCGTGGTCGGCGTCGAGCGGACCGCGACCGGCGATCCGCCCGTGCTCGCCTCGACGCCGGTCCTGCACGCGACCGCGATCCTCGATCACCTGCTCGACTGATCGCCGGCTCGACCGATCACTGGGCGATGGTCACGCGCTCGCGGGGAAAGCCCTCGAACAGCTCGGTCGCCACCGCGGCGGCGTCCTGTTGCAGATCGATCTCGGCGCCGGAGTGCCAGACGATCTCGCCGTCGGCCGACAGCAGGTACGCGAGCACGTGGGCGCCGCCGTTCTCGGCGCACACCACGTCGCCGGTCCCGACCGTGCCGACCAGCACGCCGTTGCGATCGCGCACCGACCCGGTCTTCTCCTCGCACGAATAGGTGAGCGCGACGAACACCGTCAGCACCGACTGCTCGCCGTCGGCGAGGAGGCCGCCGACCGCGCCGCGCAGCGCGTCGTTGCCCGCCCACGGCGGATAGCTCTCGCCCTCGTAGAACTCCTGGCAGAACACCGGGGTCGGCTCGTCGCCGAGCGCGGGCTCGCCCGGGCCGCCAGCCGCCTGCCACAGCGCAGGGACGACGGTCGTCGCGAGGCGTCGGCGATCGGCCTCGCTCGGCGTGACGCCGCGGCGCGCGCGCGGACACGCGAAGATCGGCAGCACCCGCGTCGGCCCGGGGATCGCGGCGCTGCGGTACTTGGGGTTGGTGCGCTTGGCGATCTGCTTGGCGTGGAGCCAGCCACAGCCGGTGGCGGCGCCCGCGAGGAAGATCAGCACGAACAGACGGATCAAGAACGACATCGAGCTCTCCAGGACAGGGGGTGTACTGGTCTGTGGGGGCCGATCGCCGTCCGTCGCGGCAAATCGACGCGTGCCGATCTGGCAGCCGGGGCGGCGCGCGCGGTGGCGGCCTGGCACGATCGCGTCCGGGCGCGGCGGCAACCGCGCGAGATCTGCGCGCGGCCGCGGCGCGCGACCAGCGGCACGCCGGGTGGATCTGGATCCGGCGTGGCCACCATCGCGCTCCGCCGCTTCCAGTCGGTGACCGGCCCGGCGATCGGCGCGCTCGCGCTGGTGGCTTCGGCCTGGTTCATCACGCGCATCGTACACACCCTCGACGCCGGCCGCGCCGAGGCCGCGCCGGCCGCGATCGCCCATGCGCCCGCACCACCGCCGCCGCCACCGCCACCGCGGCGCGACGACGACGCGCTGGTCGCGCGCAACATGTTCTGCGCGAGCTGCACCGGCCGCGCGCCACCCGACCCGGGCGCCCCCCGCGGCGCGCCACGCTTCACCGCGCGGCTGATCGCGACGACGATCGAGTCCGACGATCGCGGCGCCGCGACGCTGTTCGATCCGGAAAGCGGCGCCGGTGGCTGGTTTCCGACCGGCGCGATCGCGCCCGGCGGCGCGGTGATCGTCGCGGTCCGCCGCGGCGCCATCGACGTCCGGTTTCCGGACGACACGCTCGAGACCGTCACGCTCGGTGGTAGCGCGCCCCCCGCGACCGCCACCGCAGCCGCGCCGTCGGCGTCGGCGTCGGCGTGGGGCGATCGGGTCCGCGGCCTCGGCGACGATCGCTGGGAGGTCGACCGCGGCCTGATCGGCGAGCTGGTCGGCGGCGGCGCCACCGCGGCGGTGCCGGGCGTGCGGCTCATGCCGGTCACCAAGGACGGCAAGCTCGCGGGCATCAAGGTCGCGGCGGCGCGGACCGGATCGCTCGCGCGCGCGCTGGGCCTCGAGCTCGGCGACGTGATCGAGGCGGTCGACGGCGCGCCGATCGAGTCGGCCGCGACGCTGATGACGCTGTACGGCGAGCTCGATCAGCGGACTCGGGTCGCGCTGACGGTGCGGCGCGGCGGCGCCACGCGCGCGCTCACCTACGATCTGCGCTGACCCTTGCGTTGGCTACCAACGGACGACGTAGGTCGGCTCGCTGCCGGCCGCGTCGCCGGGCGCGATCAGATCGATGCCGTAGCTCTCGAGCTTCGCCATCAGCGCCTCCATCCACGCCACCGCGTCCACCACGCCGACCAACTCGCG
>JAYTAJ010001045.1:0-6455 GCA_043737575.1 Myxococcales bacterium
AGCTGCGTCCCGTGCTTCGCCAGCACGCCCGCCTTGTGCGCGTCCATCGCCAGGTTGAGCCCGGTCTGCCCGCCCAGGGTCGGCAAGATCGCGTCCGGCTTCTCCTTCTCCAGGATCTGATCGAGCATCGCGACCGTCAGCGGCTCGACGTACGTCGCGTCCGCCAGATCCGGATCCGTCATGATCGTCGCCGGATTCGAGTTGATCAGGATGACCCGCAACCCCTCCTCACGCAGCGCCTTGCACGCCTGGGTCCCCGAGTAGTCGAACTCGCACGCCTGCCCGATGACGATCGGACCCGACCCGATGATGAGGACCGATCGCAGCGACGCGTTGCGCGGCATGGGCGACGTGTATCAGATCGCCGAGCGTTCCCGCAGGGAACCCGAGCAGATCCGTCTTCCGAACGGGTTTCCTAGGGGCAGCCGGTCGAGGCGGTGAGGGCGGCTTCGGACATCCAGCCGATGCGGCGGGTGCCGTCGGCGGCGCGGACGTAGCCGTAGAAGAAGCGGAGAGTGCCGCTCTGCTGCCGGTAGGCGCCGCTGCCGTTCTTGACCCACAGCGGGATCGAGATCGACGGCTTGCCGCTGGCGGTGGGGACGCCGATACGGCGGAAGCGGGTGCCGGCCGGGAAGTGATCGGCGGTGGCGCCGCCGAGGGCGAAGCCGGGGACGTTGAACGTGAGGTTGGCGGAGCGGCGGCCGTTGTCGCGCAAGAGCGCCAGGTAGTCGCCGGCGCGCTCGTGAGTCACCTGCGAGTCGTAGACGACCTTCTTCAGCTCGATCGACGCGTCGTGGCTGTTGCGGATCTGGTAGCAGCCCATGCGCTCGCCGCCGGGATCGCGGGCGTCGACGTTGCCGTTCTTGCCGCGGAACGACGCCTCGCCGAGGATGCGCTCGATCGGATACCAGCCCGAGCTGCCGTTCGACGTCGACAGCGCGAGGGCGTGGGCCTTGCCGGCGAGGAGCCGGGTCTGGCCGTAGTTGAACGCCAGCGAGCCGCCGGTCTGGACGCCGAGGACGTCGCCGTTGCCGTCGCGGATCGACGCGCCGGTCGCGACCCGCCAGCCCTCGCCGCCGTCGTTGGTGAGGACGCGGTTGCCGCCGACCGCGCGGAACTTGCAGTTGTACGGGCTCGCGGCGCATGCGGTGCCGTTGACGCCGGTCGACAGCGCGGCGTCGCCGTCGTCGTCGAAGCCGCGGGGATCGACCAGATCGTCGACACCGGTGTCGTCGAGCGGCTCGTGGTCGCCGACCATGCACGCACCGACAGTGAGGACGAGGAGCACGACGATTCGCATGCGGCGACGGATTGCAGCGCGCGTGCCACTGCCGCACCGCGCCGCGCGGCGAACGTCGCGGGTCGCCTGTCCGTCATCGCGGACGACGGTGGGCACCCGCGGGGCCGCGGTCCCCAGCTATGCTCGTGGCGATGTCCCGGTTGTCCACGGCGATCTCGAGCGCGTTCTTCCACAGCCTGTCGCGCGCCGGTCGTCTGCACCCGGCCTCGAACCCGGCTCGCCACGGCGTCACCGTCGAGCGCGATCTGCGCTACGGCCCCGCGCCCGAGCACGTCCTCGACGTCTACCGCCCGCACACCCGGCCGGGGCCGTGGCCGGTGGTGCTCTACGTCCACGGCGGCGCGTTCCAGATCTTGTCGAAGGACACCCACTGGCTGATGGGCCTGGCGTTCGCGCGCCACGGCTACCTGGTGGTGAACATCTCGTATCGTCTGGCGCCGAAGCATCGCTACCCGGCGGCGCTCGAGGACACCGCCCGGGCCTGGCAGTGGATGCTGCGCGAGCTGCCGCGGCTCGGCGGCGATCCGTCGCGCATCGCGGTCGCGGGCGAGTCGGCGGGCGGCAACCTGGTCACGTCGCTCACGCTCGCGACCTGCCAGCGCTTCCCCGAGCCCTACGCCCGCGCGGTGTTCGACGCCGGCGTGGTGCCGCGCGCCGCGATGCCGTACTGCGCGCTGCTCGAGGTGTCGCGGCCCGAGCGCTTCACCCAGCGCCGGGTGCTGCCGATCTGGGTGAGCCACATGCTGCGCGGCGCCTCGACCGGCTACCTCGGCGATGCGCCGATCGGCGGCTTCCGCGATCTCGCCGATCCGCTGGTCGTGCTCGAGCGCGGCGACGCGATCGAGCGCGCGCTGCCGCCGTTCTTCGCGCCGGTCGGCACCAAGGACATTCTGCTCGACGATACCCGCCGCCTCGAGCGCGCGCTCGCGACCCGCGGCGTGCCGTGCGAGGCCCGCTACTACCCGGGCGGCATCCACGCGTTCCACGCGTTCGTGTGGCAGCCGCGGGCCCAGCAGTGCTGGCGCGACTCGCTGGCGTTCCTCGATCGTCACGTCCGCGAGGGCCGCCGCGCGGCGTAGCGCTCACAGATCGACGCGGTCCTCGTCGTCGCGGTTGCCGCGCAAGAGTTGCATGACGCGCAGCGCGTCGAGCCGGAACAGCAGCTGCATCTTCTCGACCTGGATCCGCACGAGCTCGAGCTCGAGGCGGCAGATCTCCAGCTCCAGGCGGAGGACCTCGAGCGGGAGATCGCGCAGCATCGACGCGCGCAGCTTCTCGCGCGCCTCGTTCATCTCGCGGACGTAGACCAGGAACTTCCGCGCGTCTTCCTTGGAGCGCCGCTGCTCGATCTTCTTGGCGAACGTCTCGGGATCGGCGAGCGGGCTGTTGGGCGCCAGCTCGAGGAGCCCGTGCAGCGGGTCGTCGCCCGTGCCGAAGAAGAAGTGGATGGTCTTCTTGATCCCGCCGACGTCGCGCTCGGAGAACCCGCCCCGCCACTCGCCCTTGTCCTCCTTCTTGTCCTTCTCTTTCTCCTTCTTCGACTCCTTCTTGTCCTTGTCGTCGGGGCGCGGCTCCTCGAAGAAGCCCTGATGGAACTTGCCGGGCATGATCAGGTCACGCACCGCGGCGCGCATCCAGCTGCGATTGCCGCCCTCCTTGTACTGGCCGTCGAGGTTCGCGCGGTCGAGCTCCTCGTCGGTCTTTCCGCTCGACGCCAGGTCGAGCGAGATCGTCTCGATGCCCGCGTAGACCATCGCGTCGGTGCCGCCGCTGCGCATCGCCAGCGCGCGGATGTCGAAGTGCTCGGCGAGGTAGCGCAGCAGGCCGTACTCGGCCTGGCGCTTGTTGCGCTGCTCGGTGGCGACGCAGCACGGGAACGACCAGTACTCGACCAGGTGCGGCGGCTTGGTGTTCGACTTCGTCATGCCGGGCGGCATCCCCATCGGCACCGGGATGAAGCCCAGCGCGATCGCCGCCTGACACAGCTGGGTCATGCCGTCGGTGCCCGTGTCGAGCTCGGGGTGCGACGGCTCGCGGTTCTTGCCCGGCTTGTGGCCGGAGTCGCGGTAGTTGATGATCAAGTACGGCGTGCCGGGCTGGAAGTTCAGCACCTGACACATCTCCTTGTAGACCTGGTTGTCCTCCTCGGTGGGCGAGCCCGTGGTCTGGTCGGTGATGGTCTTGCGCGCGCGGACCGGATCGCGCTGCACCGCCTGCACCAGCACCTCGGTCGCCTCGCCGATCTTCTTGAGCTTGCCCTTCAGCGGGCTGAGCGTGCCGATGGCGAACGGACAGACCGTGACCCGCCCGCGAAAGCCCGAGTAGTAGCCGAGGATGATGTCGGCGTCGTTGTAGCCCCACGGATCGGTCACGCACAGCGCGACCTTCAGGCGGCGATCGAGCGCCAGCGCGGGGAGCACGTCGTGCATGTCGCCGCGCATCTGCGGGCTCTGGCCGATCACGTATTCGTCGTCGACGACCCAGTCATCGACGACGCCGCACTTGGGGCGCGCGTCGATCTGGTGGCGTGCGGCGAGCCACAGCGTCACGAACGTCATCATGTCGGCGCCGACGATCACGATCCGCTCGCAATGCGGCGCCAGCTCGTCGAGCCACGTGCCGTCGAACGGGCTGTCGATGCAGATGACGAGGAACGCGCCCTTGCCGAGCGCGTTGCCAACCCCGACGACCGCGTCCGACGGATCGCACAGGATGATCCTCTCCCGCTTGAGCAGGCCGACCGCGCCTTCGAGATCGAGCTTCTTGCACGTCGAGCCCACCTTCGAGGAGCCGCCCTTCTCCTCCTTGATCTCCTCCTTGCCCTCGAGCCGATCGAGCAGCTCCTTGAACGACGTGTACGTATGCGGCTCGCCCTCGTCGCTGAGCAGCTTCTCGATCGCGACCTTGTGGCGAGTCAGCCCCGCCTGGAACGGTACGGGGATCTTCGCCTCGAAGCCCTTCCAGTCGATGAACGTCGGGCTCTGCTGATTCTTGCCGATGCGGATCGCGCGCTGGATCGATCCGCTCGCGCCGCCCTCGCCGCCGCCGATCAAGCCCGCGGGCTCGCCGCGCGCGGCGCGCTCACCCGCGACGTCGGCCTCGTGCTCGAGCGTGAGGTCGGCGTTGATCAGCCCGCCGAAACCCTGCTCGCCGCGGACGCGACCGCTGCGCTGCTGCACGACGTGGGCGAGCTCGTGGCCGATCAGCGCCTGGCCCGCGGTGCTGGCCGGATCGTACTCGCCAGGCGCGAAGTGCAGCTCCGAGCCCTGGGCGAAGGCGCGCGCGCCCATCGCGTCGGCGCGCTCGCCCTGGAACAGGCGGACGTCGGCGAAGCTGGTCTCGAACGACGCCTCCATGCGCGCGCGCAGATCGTCGGGAAGCGCGCGGCCGTCGCCCGCGGGCGCGGTCGCCGCGGCGGCGAGATCGGGACCCGCGTCAGCGACGGTGACCTTGCGCTGCACGGGCGCGCGGCCGCCCTCCGCGAACCAGAACGGATCGGCGATGGCGGTCTTCGCCTGCAGCGGCGGCGGTCCGCTCGCCGTCGTCGCAGCGGGCGGTGGTGTCCCGCCGCGCGCGGGCATCGCCGCGGTCAGGCTCCGCTTTCCGGGTGCAGGACGCCACGCCTCGTCAGCTACGCCCTCATGAAGTTGTACTTCCGAGTACATTTCCAGGGTATTCATAGGAAAAAATAGTATAGAAGATCCGGAAATCCGGGGCAATCGAATAAGAACAGCACTTAGGTTAGCTCCTGGCGATCCTCGGCCGGGGACCGATGCTGAACCGAGGATCCGGTTTCGGACCGATGAGCTGGGCGGGGCGATGGCGGTTGCAGCCGTCGAGGGCCGCGGCTAGGTTCGCCGCGCGATGACCAACGACGCGAAGACGCGGACCGATGCGGCCTGGCTCGATGCCCACTGGATGCCCTTCACCGGCAACCGCGAGTTCAAGGCGCACCCGCGCATGATCGTCGCGGCCCAGGGCGCGTACTACACCGACGCCGACGGCAAGCAGATCCTCGATGGGCTGTCCGGCCTGTGGTGCTGCGGCCTCGGCCACGGCCGCCGCGAGATCGTCGAGGCGGTGTCGAAGCAGATCGCGACGCTCGACTACGCGCCCGCGTTCCAGTACGGCCATCCGCAGTCGTTCGCGCTCGCGAACAAGATCAAGGAGCTCACGCCGGCCGGGCTCGACTACGTGTTCTTCACCGGCTCCGGCTCGGAGTCGGCCGACACCTCGCTCAAGATGGCGCGCGCGTACTGGCGCGCGAAGGGGCAGGGCGGAAAGACCCGCCTGATCGGCCGCGAGAAGGGCTACCACGGCGTCAACTACGGCGGCATCTCCGTCGGTGGCATCGTCGGCAACCGCAAGACGTTCGGCCAGGGCATCGAGGCCGATCACCTGCCGCACACCCAGCTCGCGGTCAACGCGTTCTCGCGCGGCATGCCCGCCCACGGCGCCGAGCTCGCCGACGATCTGCTGCGGCTGATCGCGCTGCACGACGCGTCGAACATCGCCGCGGTGATCGTCGAGCCGTTCTCCGGCTCCGCTGGCGTCGTGATCCCGCCGACCGGCTACCTGCAGCGGCTGCGCGACCTCTGCACCAAGCACGACATCCTGCTGATCTTCGACGAGGTCATCACCGGCTTCGGCCGCGCCGGCGCGTACACCGGCGCCGCGGCGTTCGGCGTCACGCCCGACATCCTGAACCTCGCCAAGCAGGTCACCAACGGCACCCAGCCGCTCGGCGCGGTCGTCGCGAAGAAGGAGATCTACGACACCTTCATGGCAGCCGGCGGCCCCGACTACATGCTGGAGTTCCCCCACGGCTACACCTACTCGGCGCACCCGGTCGCGTGCGCGGCGGGCGTCGCCGCCCTCGATCTGCTGGTCAGCGAGCGGGCGGTCGAGCGGGTCGCGTCGCTGGCGCCGTACTTCGAGCACGCGGTGCACAGCCTGAAGGGCACGCGCCACGTCGCCGACATCCGCAACTACGGCCTCGCGGCGGGCCTCACGATCGAGGCGCTGCCGGGCGAGCCGGCGCGCCGCCCCTTCGAGATCGCGATGAAGTGCCTCGCCGCGGGGCTCTACGTCCGCTACGGCGGCGACACCATCCAGCTCGCGCCGCCGTTCATCATCGAGAAGCCCGAGATCGATC
>JAYTAJ010001046.1:0-6447 GCA_043737575.1 Myxococcales bacterium
GACGGTGTCGGGCGGCGCGCACGCGGCGATCATCGCGGCCATGGGCGCGAGCACGAGCAAGACCGCGAGCGCGGGCGAGCCGGGCGCGCGGCGACGGCCGACCCCGATCGCGCCGAACCCGAACAGCACGAGCAAGGCGGCACCGGCGCCACCGCGCCCGGCCGCGGCGCAGCCGCCCGAGGCGTCGCCCGCGTTGGGATCGTCCGGATCGGTCGGATCGGGATCGGTCGGGTCGGGGTCGGTCGGATCGGGCTCGGCCGGCGGGGCCGGGAACTGGAGCGTCGCGCCCGGGTAGTAGTGCCTCGCGATCCAGTCCCAGCTCTTGCCGTCCTGGGCCCAGCGCTGCGAGCCCCACTGGCAGGTGCCGCGGCCGTGGCCGGCGAGCGTGCGCCCGGTGCACAGCGGCTCGTCGACGCCGAACGCGGTCGGGTCGCTGTTCTCGGCGCTGTACTCGGCGAAGACCAGCGCGCCGTCGCGCACGAGGTAGACGCCGGTGGTGGCCTCGACCGCGGCGTCCGACGGCGGGAAGTACGCGTCGCGGTAGACTTGCGACGCGGTGGTGTCGTCGAGATCGGCGCAGTCGTACTTGCCGCCGGACGCGACCCAGTAGGCGGCGTAGGTGCGGATCGCGACCGCGCCGGCCTTGAGCGACGCGACGTTCCACGAGCGGATCCACTCGTGCGGGAGGACGCCGCGCACGTACTGCTCGAACGGGATGACGTCGACGCGGCCGCTGCACGACGCGGTCGAGCCGTCGAGGGCGCGCCGCCAGACCCGGATCGAGACCGGCGGCACGAACGCAGCCGCGACCGGGGCGCCGAGCCGCGCGGCGTCGTCGAGCGTGAGGACGTCGTCGGGCGCGGCCGCGGCGGCGTCGAGGATCGCAGCGGCGACCGGCCGCAGATCGCCGGATCGATCGTCGCCCAGCGCGACGCCGTCGCGCCACCGCGCGGGCGTCTCGGCCGGCGACACGTCGTCGTCGTGATCGTGGTCGCGCGGTGCAGCCAGCGCGGGCGTCGTGGCCATGCTGCAGGCCACACCGATCGCGAGTGCGAAGAACCCCCAAGGCGGTCGCATGCCGGCGCAGTATTGCACCGGCGGTGCCAGCGGTGGCGACAGATCCTGTACCAGCGGCTGTGACGCAACCCGCCGGGACTACCGCCGCGGTGCCGCGTGCGCAGTGCAAACGGGCGTGGGCAAGGGACGCTTGCGCGGACACGCGCTTGCACATCGAAGGTTGCACCCGGCATCGTCGGGGCTGCACGTGTCGGGTCCCGGTATCAAGTTCGGTCACTTCACGCTGGGCAAGCGCCTGGCGCGCGGCGGCATGGCCGAGGTGTTCCTGGCGCGGCAGCGCGGCCCCGAGGGCTTCGATCGCCGCGTCGCGGTGAAGCGGATCTTGCCGCACCTCGCCGAGACGCCGGACTTCGTGCGGATGTTCCTCGACGAGGCCCGCCTCGCCGCGCGGCTCTCGCATCCGAACGTCGTCCACATCTACGAGCTCGGCCAGGTCGACGGCGACTACTTCATCGCGATGGAGTTCGTCGACGGCATCCACTGCGGTCAGCTGACGTCGCTGGCCGCGATCGATCTGCTGCCGCCGGTCCTCGCCGCGCGGCTCGGCGCCGACGCCGCGAGCGCCCTCGCCTACGCCCATCGGCTCGAGGACGTCGACGGCCGCCCGCTCCAGCTGGTCCACCGCGACGTGTCGCCGCACAACATCATGGTGTCGTTCGACGGCGTCACCAAGCTGGTCGACTTCGGCATCGCGAAGGCGGCGCTCAAGGCCGACGAGACCCGGCCCGGGATCGTCAAGGGCAAGTACGCGTACATGTCCCCCGAGCAGACCGTCGGCCGGCCGCTCGACGGCCGCTCCGACGTGTTCTCGCTCGGCATCTGTCTGTGGGAGATCCTGGCCGGCACGACGATCGTCGATCGCAGCGACGTGGTCGAGGCGATGAAGGTGATCCGCGACGGCCGCTACCTGCCGATCGAGCAGGTCGCGCCGCGCACGCCGCCCGCGCTCGCCCAGGCGATCGGCTGGGCCCTCGCCCACAAGCGCGACGATCGCGCGACCGCGGCGCAGCTGCAGGTCGCGCTCGAGGAGTTCATCAAGGGCTCGCCGCAGATCGCGACGTCGGGCCAGCTCGCCGAGTGGATCCGGCCGCGATTCCCGCGCGCCGCGACCGGGGCGGCGCCGATCGTCGACGACGAGCCGCGCCTGCCGCAGCGTCCGTCGCGGCGGACCGCGCCGCCGCCACCCGCCACCGTCCCGATCCCGATCACCGGGGCGACACCCGTGATGCGGCCCGGCACCGCGGTGGTGCCGATCACCGAGCACGTGCGCGCCGTGCCCGAGTCGCAGCCGGTCCGCGCGGTGCCGCCGCCGCTGCCGGCCGCGGTGCGCGGCCGCGCCCCGACTCACCTCGACGTCGACGTCGAGGTCCCCGACGACAGCCACGACGCGCCGACCCGCCGCCACCTGCCGTCGACGATCATGCCGGTGTCGCGGCGCAGCCGGGCGCCGCTGGCGATCGCGATCGGCCTCGCGGTGGTGATCGCGATCGGCCTCGCGGTGGTGATCGCGGGCGGCGGCGGTCAGCGCGCCGCGGCGATCGACGCGACGATCGCGACGATCGATCCCGACGCCGCGCCCGAGGTCGTCGCGCTACCCGGCGATCCGGTCGACGCCGGCCGCGCGATCGACGCCGCGATCGCGGTCGACGCCGCCACCGCCGCGCCGCCCGACGCGATGGCGACGCTCGAGGTCATCACCCGGCCGACCGGCGCCACGATCCGCCTCGCCGACCGCGCCAGCCAGCGCACCCCCGCGACCGTCACGCTCCGCCCCGGCCGTGTCACGTTCACCGTGTCGCGCGACGGCTACACGACGATCGAGCGCACCGTCACCGTCGCCGCGGGCGAGCATCGCTCGGTCGAGCTGGTGCTCGATCGCCGCGGCAGCACCGCGCGTCCCACCGTTGCGGTCGGCTACCTCACCGTCCGCACCACGCCGTACTCGGTCGTGACCGTCGCCGGCCGCGCCCTCGGCGAGACGCCGTTCGCGCAGGTCGCGCTGCCCGCGGGCACGCACGTCCTCACCTTCACCAACCCCGATCGCGGCACCGTCAAGCGCACCGTCCGCATCCAGCCCGGCAAGACGCTGAAGCTCAGCTTCGCGCTGTAGGCCTCGCTGCGCTCGGACCTCAGGTTCCGCCGGCAGCGAAGTACGCTGGCTTGGTATCGAAGCGATGCGTCGCCTTGATGCGCCGCACCGTCCCCGACTTCGAGCGCATCACGATCGACTCGGTGGTCGCGCCGCCGCCGGTGAACCTGACGCCGTCGAGCAGGTAGCCCTGGGTCACGCCGGTCGCGGCGAACATGACGTTGCCCTGCGCCAGCTCCTCGGTCATGTAGATGTAGTCCGACGGTCGCACGCCCATGCGGGTCGCGCGGGCGCGCTCGTCGTCGCTGCGGAACCGCAGCCGACCCTGCAGCTCGCCGCCGACGCAGCGCAACGCCGCCGCCGAGATCACGCCCTCGGGTGCGCCGCCAGTGCCGAACAAGACGTCGATGCCCGACTCGCTGTACGCCGTCATCACCGCGCCCGAGACGTCGCCGTCGCCGATCAGGCGGATGCGCGCGCCGGCCTGACGGACCTCGCCGATCAGCTCGGCGTGGCGCTCGCGATCGAGGATCACCGCGGTGACCTCCTGCATCTTCTTGCCCTTCTTGGCGGCGATGCGCTGCAGGTTCCAGGTCGGGCTCTCGCGCAGATCGATCACGCCGCGGCACTCGGGGCCGACCGCGAGCTTCTCCATGTACGTGTCGGGCGCGTTCAGGAACTGGCCGTCGTCGGCGATCGCGATGACGCTGATCGCGTCGGGGGCGCCGGTCGAGCACAGGTTGGTGCCCTCGAGCGGATCGACCGCGATGTCGACCCGCGGCGAGTCCTGATCGTCGGCGAGCCAGCCGTGACCGACCTTCTCGCCGATGTACAGCATCGGCGCCTCGTCGCGCTCGCCCTCGCCGATCACGACGGTGCCGCGGATGTCGATGGTGTCGAACGCGCGCCGCATCGCCTCCACCGCGACGTGGTCGGCAGCCTTGCCGTCACCGCGCCCCATGAGGCGGGCCGACGCCAGCGCGGCGGCCTCGGTGATGCGGACCACTTCGAGCGCCAGGTTGCGGTCGTTCATCGGCGGCGACTACAGCACAACGCGCGTCACGTTGCGAGGGCGCGTACCGGTAGGAGCGCGCGCAGCGCGTCGGGTAACGCGCGCGGCCGGCCGTTGGTGCCGATCACGGCGTGGCGGGTCCAGCCCTCCGCGAGCAGGACGTCGCCGCGGCGTACCGCGTAGCTGAACGTCAGCGAGGCGCCGCGCAGCTCGGTGACCTCGAGCTCGATCGCCAGCAGATCCTCGTAGTGCGCCGGGCTGCGGTAGCGGCAGTGGGCCTCGACGACCGGCAGCGCGCAGCCGAGCGCCTCGACGTCCTTGTAGCTCTTGCCCTGGGCCCGCCAGTACTCGGCGCGCGCGCCCTCGAAGTAGCGCAGGTAGTTGCCGTAGTAGACGACGCCCATCTGGTCGGTGTCGCCGAAGATCACCCGCTGCGGCGCGATCACGACGCGATCCGGACCAGGCGCGGCGCCGCCAGCGACACCGCGAGCGCGCCGATCTTGCCGAGCGCGTCCTGGACGTCGCCCTCGCGGGCGTCGTGGGTGACGACCACGACCCGCGCCGGCGCGGTGCCGTCGCCGGGCGCCTCCTGCACGACCTGCTCGATCGACACGTCGTGGGCACCGAGGATGGTCGTGAGCTGACCGAGCACGCCGGGCTTGTCGGCGACGGTGAAGCGCAGGAAGTAGCGCGAGCGGATCTCCGCCATCGGCAAGAGCGGCTTGGTCGCGAGGGCACCTCTTCCGCCAGCACCAGGTCGCCGCGTCGGCGCGACGCCGGTGAGCTGGGCGCGCAGGTTGCGGCTGATCTCGATCAGATCCGACACCACCGCCATCGCGGTCGGCATCATGCCCGCGCCCGCGCCGTAGTACATCGAGCCGCCGAGCGCGTAGCTGGTGACGTACAGCGCGTTCTTGGCGCCGACCACGTCGGCGAGCAGCCAGTTGGCCGGCACCATCGCCGGGTGGACCCGGGCCTCGACGCCGCGCGGATGATCGCGGCCGATCACCAGCGGCTTCACGACGTAGCCGAACTTCGCGGCGTACGCGAAGTCGATCGGATCGAGGGCGTCGATGCCGTCGGTGTGGATCGCGTCGGCGTCGACCGTCGCGCCGAAGCACAGCGAGCACAGGATCGCGAGCTTGTGGGCGGCGTCGCCGCCGCTGACGTCGAGCGCCGGATCGGCCTCGGCGTAGCCCAGGCGCTGGGCCTCGGCGAGGACGTCGGCGAAGGCGCGGCCGCCGGCTGCCATCGTCGACAGGATGAAGTTCGACGTGCCGTTGACGATGCCGACGATGTGCTCGACGCGATCCGACGCCAGGCCCTCGCGCAGCACCCGGATGATCGGCACGCCGCCGCACACCGCCGCCTCGTAGTAGACGTCGACGCCGTGGCGCTCGGCCGCGGCGAACACCTCGGGGCCGTGGCGCGCGAGCAAGAGCTTGTTGGCGGTGACGACGTGCTTGCCCGCCGCGATCGCCGCCATCACCGCGTCCTTCGCGTCGGTGTCGCCGCCCATCAGCTCGCACACGATGTCGACGTCGGGCCGCGCGATCACCGCCGCGATGTCGGTGGTGAGCAGGCTGCGATCGACCTCGACCAGGCGCTTCTTCTTGTCGGGCGCGCGCACCGCGATCGCGCGCACCACCAGCCGCCCACCGAGCCGCGCCCCGATCGCCGCGGCGTTGTCCTCGAGCAGCTTGACCACGCCCGCGCCGACGTTGCCGAGGCCGAGCAACGCGACGCCGAGCTCACGGACCATGGTCACGTGCGCCTCTCACGTCTCGTCTCACGGGAGCTCGCGCCACGCGACCCCGCCCGATCATGCGTCGATCGCATCGCGCAACGCACCGGGTTCACGGACCCAACGTATACGAATAGTGCTCGGCCACGATCTCCCAGGTGTCGCCCGAGCGCGCGAACGTCAGCGTCAGGAAGCCGCGGTCGGAGACCGTCAGCGCGCCGTCGGAGATCTCGCGCGACAGCCGCGCCGCGAAGGTCGCGCCGCCGTCGCCGAGCGCGGTGACCTGGCCGTCGTCGATCATCAGGTGGATCGCGCGCGAACCCTCGACCACCTTGCGGAGATACGTCTCGGCCGCGGGCCAGCCGACCTGGGCCTGGCCCTGATAGACGACCACCGTCTGCCCGTCGTGGCGATACAGCGGCGCGAGCGCCTCCATGCTGCGGACCTCCCAGCCCTGGCGCCACTGCTCGACCGCGCGGAACACCGCGGCGAACGCGTCGATCGAGTCGGGAGCGGCGACCGGTC
>JAYTAJ010001047.1:0-6432 GCA_043737575.1 Myxococcales bacterium
ATCTGTTGGCCAGCTGCCCGCACGCCGCCGCGATGTCATCGCCGCGTGGCACCCGCAGGTAGGTCGGCATGCCGAGGCGCTTGCACTCGTTCTGGAACGCCTCGATCGCGTCCTCGCTGGGCCGCGCGTACGGCGCCTCGGGGTGCGGGTTCCACGGGATGACGTTGACCTTGCTGCGGATGTCGCGGAGCAGCTTGACCAGCCGCGCCGCGTCCTTGAGCGAGTCGTTGATGCCGGCGAGCAGCACGTACTCGAAGGTGACCCGACGCCGGTGCTCGAGCGGGTATGCGCGGATCGCGTCGAGCAGCTTGGCGATGTTGAACTTGCGGTTGATCGGCATGATCTGGTCGCGGACCTCGTCCGACGACGCGTTGAGCGACACCGCGAGGTTGGGCCGGACGTCCTCGCGACCGAGCTTCTCGATCCGAGGTACCAGGCCGACCGTCGACACCGTGATTCGCCGCTGCGACAGCCCGATGCCCTTGTCGTGGGTCAGGATCCGCAGCGACCGCATCACGTTGTCGTAGTTGTGCAGCGGCTCGCCCATCCCCATGTAGACCAGGTTGGTGATCCGCCGCGCCGGATCGACCTCGGCGAGCAGCGCGCGCGCCCGGTACACCTGGTCGACGATCTCGCCGGCGTCGAGGTTGCGCGACAGCCCGAGCTTGGCGGTGGCGCAGAACTGACAGTCGAGCGCGCAGCCGACCTGCGACGAGATGCACTGCGTGGTCTTGTCGCCGTCGGGGATGAGCACGCTCTCGATCGCGAAGCCGTCGCGGGTCGTGAAGCGCAGCTTGCGGGTGCCGTCGCGCGACCGCTGGACCTCGGCGACCTCGAGCGTGCCGATGCGCGCGCCCGCCGCGAGGCGCTCGCGGACCGGCGGGCCGATGTTGGTCATCTCGGCCCAGTCGCGCGCGCCCTTGCCGTGGACCCAGCGCCACGCCTGCTCGCCGCGAAACTTCGGCAGCCCGAGCGACTCGACCAGCGCCTGGGCCTGGTCGAGCGTCAGCGCGCGCAGATCCGGCAGGTCGGCAGGCTCGGTCACGCCTCCCGGTACCACGGCGGCGCGCCGCCGCCAACGCGTTACTTGACCGTCACGACCAGCGTGGTGTCGACCTTGTCGCGCACGCCCTTCAGCGCCACCAGCGCCGCGCCCGCGACGCCGTGGACGCAGGTCGTCGCCGGGTCGGCACCGGCCGGAGCATCGACGACGATCTTGTAGACGCCGGGCTCGTCCTCGTACTCGCTCTCGCGGTAGCTGACCTTCATCGGCACCCGCGCGACCAGCACGTTGCCGGCGTGGTGCTTGTCCCAGCACGCGACCAGCGCGCCGCGCAGATCGGCGGCCTGGAGGCGCTCGATCACCAGCGGGAAGGTCTTGCCCGCCTGCGGCGGCTCGGCGGTGATCGTGACCGCGAGGCCCTCGGTCGTGGGGCGCTCGGGCGATCGCGTCAGGTACAGATCGGCCAGCGCGGGCTTGGCGAGCTGCTTGGGATCGAGGCCCGAGCCGTCGAGCTCCGTGAGCGCGGCCAGCGCCTCGGCCCGCAGCGCCGAGCCGGGCGGCACCGCGAGCAGGCAGCGGTGCAGCACCCGCGCCGCCAGCTCGGCCTTGTCCTTCTTGGCCTTGGCGCGGCCGAGGGCGCGGCCGTAGGCGCAGTCGAGATCGGGCGGCACCGACAGCTTCTCGCCCTCGTAGGTCGCGAGCGCCTCGGCGTAGTCGGCGATCGCGGCGTCGACCGACGGCGCGCGGGCGCCGCGCGCCGCGAGATAGTCACCGAGCGTCGAGCGCGCCTCGCGTTCACACACCTGCGCGAAGCAGCGCAGCCCGGCCGCGCAGTGCGACGTCGTCCCGCAGCTCTCGAGCTCGCGCGACTGCCGATCGACCGGCGTGTTGTCGCTCGCGTTCGACGCGGTGGCGCGGGTATCGCACGCCGCGGCGACCAGCACGAACAGGATCCACGGGGCGCGCTGCATGGGCTCTCCTCCGGCGGAACAACGCCGGTCGCGCCGAGGGTATCGCGAAGCGCCGGGCGGCGCGCTACTTGAGCGCGAACGGATTGACGAAGCACGCCGCGGTCGGCGCTCCGCCGACGAGGTACGGGCTGTAGCGCCAGGTCCGGATCGCCGACTCGAGGGCGTCGGCGACGTCGCCCGACAGCTTGTAGATGACGACCGAGCTGACGCGGCCGCTGGTGTCGATGCAGATCTTGACGCTGACCGCGGTCGGCGCCTCCTGGCCGGGCCGCACGATCGTCTTGATCTTCGGCAGCGAGCCGCTGGTGCGATGCACCGCGGTCGGCGGCACCACGACCGCGCGAGTCGGCGCCGCGACCGCGACCACGCCGGCATCGACCGCGCGCGGCGCGACCACCGCCGCGACCACGCCCGCATCGACGGCGCGCGGCGGCGCCACGGCCATCGGCGCGACGCCCGCGTCGATCGGCGCCGCGGCCGGCGCGACCGCGACCGCGACCGCGAGGCCGGCGTCGGGCGTGGCGCGCACGACCGGCGCGACCCGAGCGCTCGCGGCGTGGACCGGCCCGGGCGCGCGCGCGCGATCGGCGGCGATGCGGGCCTCGCGCTCGCGGCGCTTGGCGTCACTCATCGACGGCGAGAACTCGTACTGGGTGCGGGCCTCGGCGTCGATGGTCTGGCTCCACACCACCTGCCCGCCCTCCATCAGCGCCAGCGTGTGCGGCCCCGGCTCGACCTTGAGCTTGAGCGGCGTGCGATCCGGCAGCGCGTGGCCGTCGAGCACCGCGGTGAGGCCGGGCGGATCGGAGCTGACCAGCACCGTCGCGAGCACGTCCTCGGCCGCGGCCGGGCTCAGCACCACGCGGATGGTCTGGGTCTCACGCGCCGACAGCTCGATCGACGTCTCCCACGACGTGAACGCGGGCTGGCTGATCTTGATCTGCACGACACCGGGCTCGAGCTCGATGGTCCACGGCGTGCCCTGGTGCAACTCGAGGCCGGCGATCTTGATCGTCGCGTCGGTCGGCTCGACGATGAACTTGAGCGTCGCCGACTCGGCGGCCACGGCCTGGCCGCGCGAGCCCGCGGTGCCGCCCGCGAACCGATCGCGCGCGACGAACACGATCGCCGCCAGCACCGCGACCAGCATGAACCCGAGCGCGAGCTTCACCGCGCCGCCGCCGCGCGGGGCCTGGGCCGCCGCCGCGTGGGCACCGCTGGCGTCGGTCGCCGCCCGATCGACCATGCCGCCCGCGGTCGGCGTCGCCGTCGCCGGGGTGTCGATCCGCGCCGACGACCGCCGCGCCGCGACCGCGCGATGGCCGTAGTCGGGCACGGCGTCGGCGTCGGCATCGTCGTCGGAGTCGGGCTCGACGTCGCGATCGCCGCCGCCCCACGCGATCGCCGCGGCCTCGTCATCGGGGCGCGGCTCGACCGCCGGCCGGATCGGCAGCCGCGACGCGGTCGGCGCGGGTGTCCGGATTCCGGACCACGACGGCGCCATGCCACTGAAGCTCGCGCCCGGCGCCTCGAGCGAGAACGCCCACTCGGTCCAGGCCTGGACCTCGCGGTTGGTGGCGCTCAGCTGGTAGCGGATGCGCACGCCGTGCAGATCGTCGCGCAGCTCGGCGGCGCTGTGGTAGCGCTGATCGGGATCGCGGGCCAGCGCGCGCAGCACGATCGCGTCGAGCTCGGGCGGCACCGCCTGGTTGAACGCCGACGGCGGCACCAGCTCGGCCTGCTGGACGTTGAGGATGGTCTGGTAGTCGGTCTTGGCCGCGAACAGCGGCCGCGCCGTCAAGAGCTCGTGGGCGATGATGCCGATCGAGAACAGATCGGAGCGTGAGTCGAGCTCGCGACCGAGCGTCGACTCGGGCGCCATGTAGGCGAGCTTGCCCTTGACCTTGCCGGTCTGGGTCCGCAGCTGCTGGGTCTGCGCCTTGGCGATGCCGAAGTCGATGATCTTGAGGTGGCCCGAGCGCGTCACCATCAGGTTCGACGGCGACACGTCGCGGTGGACCAGCCCGAGCGGCGCGCCGCGATCGTCGCAGTGGGTGTGCGCGTACTCGAGCGCCTCGCACGCCTGGATCAGGAGCGACAGCGTGACGTTGATCGTCGGCGGCCCCGACACCTTGCGGGCGTGGCGCAGGAGCTGGCGGACGTCGCGGCCGTCGATGTACTCCATCGCGATGAAGTAGACGTTGCCGACCTTACCCAGCTCGAACAGCTGCACGATGTTGGCGTGGTGCAGCGCCAGCGCCAGCTTGGCCTCGCGCACGAACGACTTGATGAACGCGGAGTCTTCGGCAAGATGCGGCAATAACCGCTTCAGCGCGACCGTGCGCTGCACTCCTTCGATCCCGTGCTGCTTCGCGCGGTGGACCGTCGCCATGCCGCCGACGCCGAGCCGTTCGTAGACCTCGTAGGGACCGAACTGCTCTGCCGCTGAATCGTCGGGACTGGGCATCTCTCTCCTTCGCTCACGAACACGAGCGCGCGGCGGTAGAGCATGGAGCCCCCCGATCGCGCAACAATCTCCCGACGACAACGGTACGTGATCGCATCATCGATCGTCAAACATCACATGATGTCACCCTGAAGGGGCGAGTACGCCCTACACCCACGAACCGGTGTCACGCGCGGCGCAGGATGTCGCCCAGCACCTCGCGGGTACCGGGCTCGCTCTCGATCTCGTAGTGCTGCCGCAGGATCGGGACGATGTCGGGGTTGTCGAGGGAGATCAGCGCCGACCGCGCGGCGTCGCGCAGGATGCCGGTCTCCTGGCGCAGCACGCTGATGAGCATCTCGCCGGCCTCGACGGTCTGGATCTTTCCCATCGCGTCGATCGTCGCGCCGCGCACGCGCTGCTCGGTGGCGTCGTGATAGATGCGCGCGAGCGGTCCCAGCGCGTGGGGAAAGTGCAGCCCGGTGATCGCGAGCAGCGCCGCCTCGCGCACCGTCGGATCGGGATCGCCGAGCGCCTTGCGCACCGTCACGAACGACCGCTTGAAGTACAGGTAGCGCAGCGCTCGCACCGCGGCGCGCCGCACCTGCGGATCGGGATGCCGGTACAGCACCTCGAGCGGCGCCAGCGCGGCGTAGCTCTGCAGCTCGCCGAGCTGATCGGCCAAGGTCACCAGGGTCTCGAGCTCGCCCGCGGCGTTGCGGTGCTGGGCCTCGGCCGCGGTCAGCATCACCACCAGCGCCCGGCGGCGGATGCCGTTCGGGTACCGCAGATCGCCGACGATCGCCGACGCGACGCCGAGCGGATCGCCGGCCAGCTCCCACTCGAGCAGATCGGCGAACCAGATGTCGGCGTAGGCGTGCTGCTGCTTCAGATAGTCGGGGAAGGCGGGCGCGTCGACCGCGCCGTCGCCGGCCGCGTCGTAGCGCCGCGCCACCAGCTGGTAGCGCGCGCGCTTGTCCTCGGGCAGCTCGATCTTCGACAGCCGATCGAACACCCGGCGCACGCCCGCGTAGTCGCCGACCGCCGAGTACTGCTGCGCCGCCGCGAGGTACGCGTTCTCCGCCATCTCGATCGGCATGCCGTCCTCGGCGTACTTCTCGGCGCACTTCTGCCAGGTCTCGGCGCTCTTGGCCTGATAGCGGCGGTCGTACGGCAGGTGGACCTTCTGGGCGTACTGCGCGGCCTCGGCGTAGATGGTCGCCGCCGCGTGCAGCTCGCCGCGCTCGAGCGCGAGCTTCACGAAGTCCTCGTGATACTGCAGCACGTAGAACTTCAGGTTGTCGCCGGCCAGGACCCGGATGCAGTTGACGTAGCCCTCGGCGATGTTCTCGAACTGGCCCGAGTCCTTGCCCAGCTTCAAGACGATCTGGAAGCAGTCGAACGCGCGCTCGAGCTCCCCCGTGGTCTCGAAGTCGTCGGCGACCTGCTCGAGCCGACGCTGCGCGGTGACCAGCGCGCGCCGCGCCTCGGGCGACGCCGGATCGACCCGCGCGATCGCGGTGCCGATGTTGAAGTGACACAGCGCCAGCTCGTAGTCGCGCTCGCGCAGGCCGCCGTGCAACGCGACCTGCTCCCAGCCGGCGCGGGCCTTGTCGTGGGCCTTGGCCTTGTCCCACGCGACCGCGGCGTGGACCGCGCGGCCGGCGTCGCCGTAGGCCGCCGCCGCCTCGGCCCAGCGCTTCTCGACCTCGAACAGGCGGGCGCGCAGCTCGGGCGCCGCGCCAAAGCAGGTCTTCGCCAGATCGAAGTAGTGCAGGTAGAGGTAGATGAAGCCGGCCTCGCGGGCGCGGCCGAGGTGACGGTAGGCGTCGGCCAGCGTGCGCAGCCAGTCGTCGTACTCGTAGTCGACGACGTGGGTCTGCGAGATCAGCTCGCGATACGCGCGCTCGGCGTCGCCGAACCGCCCCGCGGCCAGCGCTTGCTCGGCGGCGGTCGCGGCGCTCTCGATCGAATGAAAGCCACGCTTGGCCACCTACGGCCCCTCACCGCGG
>JAYTAJ010001048.1:0-6429 GCA_043737575.1 Myxococcales bacterium
GACGCACGCGGCCCAGCGGGTCGAGCCGCCGACCAGGGCGCCACCGACCGAGAGCACGAGCGCGGTCGCGAGGACCGCGTACAGGTCGCGCCGCCGCACGTCACCACAGTCGCTTGGGCACGTAGATCGAGTCGCCGGGGCGCATGAAGAACGGCGGCGCCTTGCTGTTGGCGATCTTCTCGACCGGGACGGTGAACTTCTCGGTCGTGCCCTCGGTGGCGCGGCGCGTGACCACGACCGCGTTGGGCTTGGCCATCGCGGTGAACCCGTTGGCCTCCGACACCGCCTCGTTGATCGTCATCGCGCTCCGCCAGTTGAGCGTGCCCGGCTTGCGGACCTCGCCGAAGATCGAGATCTTCTTGCTCTTGTACTCCTTCACCTGGACGGTGACGTTGGGATTGACGATGTAGCCGTCGGCGAGGCGGGTCCGGATCTCGGCCTCGACCTCCGACGGGCTGTGGTTGGTCACGACCACGGTGCCGATCATCGGGAACGAGATCGAGCCGTCGGCGGAGACGTCGTAGATCTTGCTGACGTCCTCGAGCTTCTGGCTGCCGCCGCCGAGATAGACCACGACGTCGAGCTGATCGGACGGGCCGAGCCGGGTGTCCTCGACGTAGTAGCTCTGGGTCGGATAGTTGCTGGGGGGCGGATCGCCGCACGCGTTGCACGCGACGGCGAACAGGGCGACGAGCGCGAACCAGGACGAGCGCATGGAAGGGCCGAAGGTAGGGAGGACCGCGAGGGAGCGCAACGGGTCAGGGTTAGACGCCGCCAGGGCCCCGACGTTCATGGACCGAGTTGCGGTCGCGCCCGGATCGTGTCGCAATGGGCGCCCATGAAGCACGCCGCGCTCGCGTTCGTCCTGCTGGTCGCCACCGCTGCGTGCGGCGGCTCCAAGAAGAAGGCCCCCGAAGGCCCCGCCGCCGACGACGTTCCCCAGGAGGTCACCTGCTGCGTGTCGACCGCCGAGGACGGCACCGACAGCCGCGAGGTCGTCTCCGTCGACAAGTGCCCCGAGGAGCAGCGCAACTCGGTCGACGCCTGCGACGTCGGCCCGGGCGACGCCGAACCGCAAGACTGAGGACCACAGCGAGTCTGTTCAGCACTGCGATTCGGACTCGACTCCCAGACGAGATTCGCAACCTCGCTGCGCTCGGATGCTCACTCCGGGACGAGCTGCAGCGCGATCTCGAACGACGCGTCGGTGGCCTCGCCGTCGGTGTCCTTGGGGATCTCGAAGCGCCAGTTCCCCATCTGGCCCTCGACGCACGCGTCGAGCGAGTCGGCGAAGCCCGACGCCTTGGGGCTGACGGTGCGGCCGCTCTCGTTGACGGTGAAGTTCAGCCGCACCTTGCCGCGCGCGGTCGGATCGGTCTTGAGCAGCTCCTTGTGGCAGCGCTTGAGGCCGCTCATGTACGCCGTCTGGATCTTGCGCAGCACCGCGTCGGGCGTGAGCGTGCTGTCGTCGAAGCCCTTCTTGTCGGACACCGAGATGCGGCCGGTCGGGACCTTCTCGCCGGTCTTGCCGTCGGGGCCGGTCGCGCTGACCGGACCGCCGGGGCCGGTCACGCCGGGGCCGGTGGTGGTGCCGATGTTGGGCCCACCGTTGCCGCGGGTGCCGCGACCGGTGGTGCCGCCGCCGGCCGCGGTCGAGGCGCCGCTCTTGGCGATCTCGTCGAGCTGGTTGCCGAGATCCGAGCCCGGCTTCTTGTTCTCCATCGCGCCGGCCAGGCCGGTGCCGGCCTCGTCCTCGGAGAACAGCGCGTCGGCGTAGCGCTGCGACTCCTCTTGCAGCGCGACCGCGTCGTTGGGATCGCGTCCCGCGGGAGGCACGTCGGCCGGCTGCTTGTCGCCGCCCGCGGGCTTCTCGACGGGCTTCTTGTCGGGCTGCTTCACCTCCTCGCCCTTCACGGGCGTCTCGGTCTTGCCGGCCGAGTCGTCGGGCGGCGTCGGCAGCGTGAAGTCGTCGACGGTGTAGCTGTCCTCCTCGAAGGTCTGCTGCGCCGCGCGGTAGGCGATGCCGCCCTCGCCGGGCGCGTCGTGCGCGAGCGCGACGATCATCAGGCCGAAGTGCAGCGCGACCGACGCCGCGACGATCACCGCGAGCCGGGGATCGAGGCGATCGGCCAGCGTGCCGCGCACCGAGTGCGGCAGCATCGCCTTGGGCTGGATCGGCGGCTCGGTGATGAACTGGAACAGCAGCGTCAGCTCGCCGATCGAGACCTTGCCGCGGGCGTGCTCCGACAGCGGCAAGACGAAGTGATCGCCCTGGCGCTGGGCGCCGCCCTGGCGCGCGACCTCGAGCGTCTGCACCCGGTCGCCGTCGGACAGGCGGCCGTCCATCTGGCCGCTGAAGTTCAGCGTGTAGCGACCCTCGTGGCTCTTGAACAGCGTCCACTCGCGCGGCAGCCCCTCGATCGGGATCGAGAAGGTGTTCTTGGCCGACTGGCCGACCGTGACGTCGCCGCGGTCGCGGATCAGCCGCTCCTCGACGATCTTGCCGCTGAGCAAGACGCCGATGCGCAGGATGCGCGGCCGATGGCCGGCGAGGGACGTGGAGTGAGCGGAGGTCGCCATCAGAACGGTGCCTTCTTCACGGTGGCGATGATCAAGGGCAGGAAGTCCTGCTTCAAGTTCTCCCACTCGTAATTGATGTTCTTGGCCTGGAGCACGTAGACGACGCTGGGCCGCGGGACCTTGCCGCACACCGCGATCACGGTGTCGATGACGTGGACCTTCTGGCCGTTGCGGTACTCGATGTGGAAGTTCTTGCCGTCGCCCTTCTTCTCGCCCTCTTCCTCGTCGCAGCCCTCGGCGCGGGCCGGCGCGGTCGACGCGGTCAGCGCGGCGGCGGCGGCGATCGCGAGCGCGGCCGCGCGCATCACGGCTGCGCCTCGAAGGGGGCGAGCTGCACGCTGCGCAAGATCAGCGGCATGAGGTCGAGCTCGACGTCGGCCCACGCGTAGTCCACGCGCAGCGCGGGTGCGAGGTACGCCACCTGCGGCGTCGGCGGCCGGCCGCACACGTCGATCGGCGTGTCGATCACGATGCGTGGGCCCGACGCGTCGCGCGTGACGTGGACCTTCAGCGGCGCCGCCGCGTCACGCGTCGGACAGTCGGCGGCGGCCACCGAGGCGGCGGCGGTGAGGAACCCGATCGCCAGGATACTTCGCGTCATCATGCACCTCCCGCGGAGCTCTTCTTGCGCTTCTTCTCTTCGCGCTTGATGAGCTTGGTGACGTCCTTGGTGCGCTCGTCGAACAGCTTGAGATCGACGCCCGGCATGTTCTTGTACTCGTCGAAGTAGGTCTTGGCGCGCTGCAGCCGCACCAGGGTGTCGAGGGTGCCGTCGGGGCCGGGGAACGGATCGGCGTCGAGGTACAGGAGGCCGAGGTTGTAGTAGGCGGGGCCGTAGTTGCGATCGGCGCTGACCGAGCGCTTGTAGGCGGCCTCGGCCTTGCGCAAGAAGTCGTCGCGGTTCGGGCTGCCGGCCTCGTAGTCGGCCGACATGCCGCGGTACGCCGAGCCGAGCGACGACAGGGTCGCGGCGTTGGCGCGGCCGAGCGATCCGGTCAGCAGCTCGTAGGAGCCGACCGCGTCGGCGTACTGCTTGTTGGCGAGCTGGTGGACGCCGAGGTTGGTGATCGCGCTGGCGTAGCTGGGGTCGAGGGCGACCGCTTGCTTGTAGGCGGCGAACGCCTTCGCGGTCTCGCCGTTGCGGTCGTAGACCAGGCCGTAGACGTAGAACAGGTACGGGTTCTGCCGCGAGGTCGTGCGCTTGTTGTACAGCCCGTCGAGGACGACCTCGGCGGTGTCGGTCAGCTTCTTCAGGTAGTAGGCGTGGGCGATGACGATCTGGGCATCGATGCTGGTGCCGTCGGCGGCGAGAGCGGCCTTGGCCTCGCGGATCGCGCCGTCGCCATCGGGCGGGCTCGCGCTCAGCATCGTCCGCGCGTTGTTCAGGTGACGCGTGACCTCGGACCGCGCCTGATCGGGCGAGATGTCGAGGTTCGGCACGATGATCGGCGGCGGCGGGGGCGGCTCGCTCGCGCTGCCGCTGCCGCTGCCATCACCGCTGCCGTCGCCGGTCCCGACCGGCAGCTCGACATCGCCGCCACCCGGCGTGGTGTCGCCGCCGCCGCCCGGCTCGGTGCCGTCGGTCATGCCGACCGCATCGGAGCCCGCGCCCGAGCCCTTCGCAGGCGTCGTCGGCTTGGCCTTGTCCTTCCCGCCACAGCTCGCCAGCGCCAGCGAGGACGCGAGCGCGACCGACAGACCCAGGACCCATGGACGCAGCGCGCCGAGCCGACGCATCCCGATAGCTACGCTCGGTCGATCGCTTCGATCTGTCATGGCGCCTCCGTGCCCGTGAACAGCTCCTGGTGCAGGACCGGGAACTCGTCGGGGAACTCGCGATTGAGGTTCTCGAGGGCGAGCTGGCTCCACTTGTTCGAGACGCTCGACCGCTTGGCGAGGGCGACGACCTCGACCCACTGCGCCTTGGCGTTGGTGATGTACTTCGCCAGGTTGGTGGCCAGGCCTTGTTCGTAGGCCGCGACCGCGCCCGCGTCGGGGTTCTTCTTGTCGAGATCGAGGACGTACTTCGGGGTCGGCGCCTGCGCCATCTTCTCGGCGAACCGCGCCAGCGCCTCGCCGAAGCGGACCTTGCCCGCCATCGTGTACTCGGCGACGCCGTACTGATCGAGCGCCAGGTACTTGTCCTGGGTGTCGAGGGTCAGCTTCTCGAGCGCGGCCTTGATCGCCTTGGAGCGCTCGACGGTCTTCGCGGTCTCGGTGATCTTGTACGGCTCGAACACCGTCGTGAAGTACTTCTCGGCGGCGGCGAGCTGCCACTCGCCGGCCATCCGCGCGCCGCGGCCGCTCTTGATCGAGCCGCGCTCGACCCACGCCGCGATGCTGCGCAGCCCCGCGGCGTCGGCCTCCTTGGTCTTGCCCTTGCGCTTCCAGACCGCGGCGGTGTCGTAATACGACTGGACGTAGTTGTCCTCGTTGCCCGGGTCGGCGCCGAACGCCTTGCGCCAGCGCTCGGCCGCCGCGATCAGCGCGGTGACGTCGCCCGAGGTCCGGTAGATCCGGACCACCGACCACATCGCCTCGCCGCGGCGGGACCGATCGGTCTCCTCCTTGTCGTACTTGCCGAACAGATCGACCGCCTTCGTGAAGTCGCGGTTGAGCTCGGCGAGGACCGCGGCGTTGAACAGCGCCTCGAGCGAGATCTGCCCGGTCGTGCGCTGCGGCTCGTTGCCGATCGGCGGCGGCGGGTTGATGCCGCGCTTCTTGGCGTCCTTGGCGACCGCGTACAGCTCGAGGTTGGTCGCGATCGCGGCGTCGTAGTCGAACACGCTCTGCTGGCTCTGGGCGGTGAGCCGCATCGCCTCGAGGAAGTACGGGCTCTGCTTGAACATCCAGTGGTTGGTCTGGGTGAACTCCTTGAACAGGCTGATCGCGGTCTTGGGCCGATCGCCGAGGCTGTAGGCGGCGGCGGCGTTGTAGAGCGCGGTCGGCCGATCCTTGTCGTCGGGCGGCGCGGTCTTGAAGTAGCGGTAGAACGCCTCGGCGGCCTCGACGTACTTGGCGTCGTCGTAGAGCTGGCCGGCCTTCAGGAACTCGACGGTGGCGTTCTGGCCCTTGGCGGCGGCGATCGCCGCGGCGTCACCGCACTTGGAGTTGATGAACTTGTTGTTCACGTCGGTGAACTTGTCGAGCTGCTCGGTCGCCTGGTAGAGCGCGAGCAGGCCGTCCTTGGCCGAGGTCGCGGCCGGGGCGCCGCAGAACTTGCTCATCACCTTCTCCATCCGCACGATCGCGTCGTCGAGGTGGAGGTACGCCATGCTGACCAGCGCGGCGTTGATGCCCTGCTGCGGCGCGGTCTGCGGATCGTTGACGACGTTCTGGTACTCGTCCCACTCGGCCTGCATCTTCAGGTAGAGGTCGGGGATGGGCTGCGGCGTCAGCGGCTGCGGCATCGCCTTCAGCTCATCGGCGGTCGGGACCCGCAGCGGTTGCAGCGTGCCGAGCGCGACCTGGCGGGCGACCTCGGCCTCGTACGACGCCAGGATGCTCTTGGCGGCGTCGAGGAAGAACGCCTCCGACAGATCGCGGTGATCGCGGACCCAGCGATACTGCTCGACCGCCTCGAGGTAGCGCTCGCTGAAGAACAGCGCCTCGCCCTGGTAATAGGTGAACTCGTAGGCGTAGTCGCTCTCGGGGTACTGCTTCACGAAGGTCTGGTACAGGCGGACCGCGCTCTGGTAGAGCGCGAGGTACTCCTCCTTCAACGCCGGCTCGGACTTGCCGCCGAGCTCGTACTCCTTGCGCAGGTTGGTCGCGGCGAGGTGGGTGTTGCGGGCCGCGGCGTAGAGCGCGCGCTCGGCGATGCGGCGCTGGTTCTCCATCGCCTCGCGA
>JAYTAJ010001049.1:0-6426 GCA_043737575.1 Myxococcales bacterium
TCGAGCGAGGCGGCAAGTGGTCGCGCGTGATCGCCTTCTTGCGATCAAAGGCCGCGACGTCCTTCACCGGTTGAGCGGCGTACTTCGGAGCGAGCTGATCCCAGAACGGTGCGGTCATCGTCGTCGCAGAGTCTACAAGCGCCGGTCGCCCGCGCTCGGTGCAAGTTCGTGACGCACCGTCTCGTTTTCGCGCCACCCCTCGACGTCGCCGCGAAACAGCGCCATGCACTCGGCGAGCGCCACCGTGATCTGCTCGCGCGCGATCCGGAGACGTGCGTTGTCCCTGAGATCGCGGTGCGTGAGTAGCCAGAAGTCCGCCTTGTGACGTACGTCCGGCTTCGCGAGGCGCTGCAGCCTGGGCTCCGCGTCGCCGACGTAGGTGGGGAGCATCGCCAGGCCGAGCCCCGCGTGTACCGCATGGATCATCACCGCCATCGAGTCGAACGCCCCCCAGATCGGAAGCTCGGGGTAACTCGATCCCGCGACCAGCTGCTCGACGACCTTTGCCATATCTGATCCGAGCCAGCGCACAGGGACGCCACCTCGCTCCGGGTCGAGCCGATCCGCGTGGGCCACCCCGACGTAGCTCGCCACCACGATCGGCACCAGCCGCCGCCCGATCAAGTGCTCCGACGGCGACGCCCCCGCCACGATGGCTCGCACCGCGATATCCGCCTCGCGCTTCGACAGATCCAGGTACGCATCGTCCGCGTGTAGCTCGAGCTCCAGCCCCGGATGTCGCGTGCACAGCGCCGCGAGCGGCGACAGCAGGATCCGCGCGACGTACGGATCCGTGCACGTCACCCGCACGCGCCCCTCGAGCCGCGTGTCTTGCCCCGCGAGCCCGCGCTCGAGCGCGGCCATCTCCCGCTCCACGCGCTCCGCCCCGGCCAGCATGTCCCTCCCCGCGTCGGTCAGCAGATAGCCCTCGCGATGCCGATCGAACAGCTTCACCCCGAGTCGGGTCTCCAGGGTCTCCACCCGCCGCGCCACCGTCGAATGACTCACCCCGAGCGACGCCCCAGCAGCACGGACCGATCCCGTGCGGGCGAGGGCGAGAAAGTGGCGGACATCGTCCCAGTCCATGGCGCCGAGTCTACGCTCGGTCAGCGCGCGGCTTGCAGCTGGCTGCGCTACGCCACCCGAAACGCAAAACGCCGGGGTGTTAACCCGGCGATCTCCGTCGTGCGCGAAGGGGGACTCGAACCCCCACGGTGTTACCCACTAGCACCTCAAGCTAGCGCGTCTACCAATTCCGCCATCCGCGCAGGATGTTGGTACGGGTGAACGGATAGCGCGCGGGTGCGGCGGGTGTCAAGCGCGTCGGGCGATTCGTCGAGGGTGTCAGGGCGCGGTCATGCGACGGACGGAGAAGCCGCGCGCGGCGAGGAGGTCGGGGACGTTGGACGGGCCGATCAGGTGGGCGGCGCCGACAGCGACGAAGCCCCCGCCGTCGGCGGCGAGCTGCTCGAGCGGCGCGATCCACGCCTGGTTGCGGACGCGCAGCGTGGCGTCGACGAAGTCGCCGAACCGCGCGGGGTCGCGGCCGGCGGCGAGCCAGAGCCGCTGGTCCTCGAACATCGCGTTGATCGCGGCGGCGTCGCCGGCGACGTAGTCCTTCACCATCTGCAACGACTGGGTGCGGCTGTGGTCGAGGTTGGCGAGCAGGGCGTGGACGTCGGCGGCGGTCGCGAACGGATCGATCGCGGCGAGCTGCGACGACACCTCCTCGAGGAACACGATCGGCTTGCCGGCGGCCTTGGCGCGCTGGAACAGCACCGCGTCCATCGGCGAGGTCATCGGCAGGTCCTTCATCGCGACGGTGGTGAGCGTCGCGAACGGCTTCATCGTGTTCATGCTCTCGGCGACGTTGTCGCCGATGACCGACTTCAGCTTGGTCCAGTCCTCGGGGCTGAGCTCGTCGGACAGCTTCTTGCCGTCGGTGCGCACCAGGAGCTTCACGACCGACGGATCGCTGATGTCGGTCTCCATCGCGAACGCGCGGGCGCCGTCGAGCTTGGCGAGCACCCACGGCGGCAGCTGGCGCTCGGCGTCGATGCCGATGTGCATGGTGCCGAGCAGGTAGAGGGTCTTGCCGTCCTTGGTCGCCTCGTAGAAGAACGGCTTGGCGATGACGGGCATCGAGCCAGGCGCGGGCGCGGGCGCGGCCCACGGATCGGGCGCGGTCGCGGCGGGCGCGGCGGGCGCCGCGGTGGGCGCGGGCGCGGGCTCCGCGGCTTGCTTGCGGGGCTCGCTCTTCTTGCAGGCGGCGAGGGCGGCGACGAGGATGACGGCAGCGACGAGCGACGAGCGCATGCGGTGCTCATAGCACGCGCGGCCGCGGCGCCGTCACTCGCAGGGCACACCGCCGATGGCGTCGAGCTCGTTCCAGCCGGACACTGCGAGCGAGTCGACGGTGACGTGGATCGCGGCGATCGGCTCGTCGGTACACGCGACGGCGAACGTGCGCTGCCCGGCGGTCTCGCCGCTGCGCATCGGCCCGCCCGCGAACGCGACGACGCGGGCGCCGCGGGTGGTGATCAGCTCGACGCGGCTGACCGCGCCTGCGTTGAAGGTCTCGAACACCTGCACCGCGGACAGTCGCCGCGGCTGCGCGAGGCCGACCTCGATCCACTCGATCCGATCGTCGGCGCCGAGCGAGGCCCAGGCCCGCGGGTCGTCGCCGCTGGCGGGGTAGACGTCGGGCGCGCCGAGGACGTGCGCGGCCGACCACTCGTCCTCGCCGTACTGTGACGACACGCCGCGCACGGTCGCGGCCCACAGGATCGCGGGCGGAGGCGCGGCCGCGGGGGCGTCGAGTCGCGCCACCGCGGCGCGATACTCGGCGGCGGTGATGCGGCGGTGGGCGCGATCGCTGCACGCGACGGCGCGGCGCGCGATCCACGATCGATCGGCGTCGCCGAGCGCGCCGAGCTCGACCCCGCCGGGCAGCGCGCACGGATCGCGGCGCGGCGCGGTCGACGCGGTCATCAGCGCGCCGCCGCCGAGCCCGGCCGCGAACGCGAGCGCGATCGCCGCGGTGAGGAGCGGGCCCCGCGCGGGGGCCGAGACGTGGGCGGGGACCAGCGGGGCAGCCATCGAGCGACAACGCGCGAGGTCGCCGAGAAGTTTCACTCGCTCGCGAGCGCCCAGAGCGTGCCCTGGCCGCGCGCGGTGAACCGCCGCGTGATGCCGATGACGATCTGGCGCTGATCGAAGCCGCCGTCGGCGATCGGCAAGGTCGTGAGCGGCAGCTCGGTGGCGCCGCGGTCGCGGTAGGTGAACGCGGCGTAGAGGTCCCAGTCCTTCACCGCCGAGAACACGGTGCCGAGGGTGACGTCGAGCCGGCTCGACGGCGCCAGGCCGCTGGAGTGGACGACCGGGAACGCCATCCCGATGCCCATCCACAGCGCCGCCTCGCCCTTGGGCGCATGCAGCACCAGCTCGCTCGAGAAGTCGAGGTCGGCTTGCCAGCGCGGATCCATGTCGTTCTGCCGCAGCGCGGTCGCCGACGCGCCACCGCCGAACTGGAAGGCCAGGAAGTCCTCGATGCGCGAGCGATGGATCGCGCCGGTCGTGACCGAGCCCCAGAAGCCGTCGTCGCCCATCGTCGGTCCGCCTGCGATCGCGCTGGCGATCGCGGTGGCGCGGCTGGTCGCGACCTTGAGCCCGAGGGCGCCGCCCTGGGCGACGGTGTCGTGGCGCGTGTCGGGCTGCTTCGACAGCAGATCGATCGAGCCCGACAGCTCGATGCGCTTGCTGACGGTGATGCGGCTGTGGAAGCGGAGGATCGCGAAGTCGGTGAAGCGGATGCGCGGCCCGTCAGGCGAGGTCGGCGACGTGATGAAGCGCAGCTCGCCGCCGATGTTGTAGCCGGGCGGAGCGACCAGCCAGTCCTTCGCGTAGCTGCGGACGTCCATGCTGCCGGCCGCCGAGCGCGTCAGCACGATGTCGGACCACTCGGCCGCGTGCGGGGTTCCCTCGACGACGGGCTCGTCGTCGATCGCGGGCTCGTCGGCGCCCGGCGCGTCGGGATCACCGGTGCTCGAGGTCGCGGGCGGTGGCGCGGCGGCGTCGGGGACCGGGGTCGGGTCGCCAGCCCAGGCGGTGGTGGCGGCGGCGAGGACGAGGGCGGCGGCGATGAGGCGATGCATGGCGGCTCCTGTTCACGCGCGTTCGCGGCAAAGGATCTTCGCGGCCGCGGTGTCGGGCTGGCGAATCCAGATCGGTCAGGCCTTGACCCACGCCTCGCTGCGCGTCCACAGCTCGGTCGCGAGCGCGGCGTCGTCGGCGAGGCGGCTCGGCCGCTTCTCCTTCGAGTCGGTGTAGTAGAGGCCGGTCTCGGCGGCGACCGACGGCGACGCGGTGCAGTGGATCGTCGTCAGCGCGCCGTCTGCGGTCGACTTCATGAAGCGCGTGACCAGCCACGCCAGCGGGCGCGGCATGCGGCGGCCCCAGATGTCCGACGCGATCACGCCGGGGTGCAGCGAGTACGTCGTGACCCGATCGGGTGACAGCCGGCGCGCCAGCTCCTTCGTGAACAGCACGTTCGCGAGCTTCGACACCGCGTACTCCTGCATGCCGGTCACCGACTTCGTCGACGTCCGCAGCGCGTCCCAGTCGATCCGCTTGGCCTGGTAGTGCGACGCGCTCGACACGTTGACGATGCGGGCGTGGGGCGTCGCCTCGATCAGCGGCAGGAGCCGCGTCGTCAGGAGGAAGTGGCCGAGGTGGTTGGTGCCGAAGTGGATCTCGAAGCCATCCTTGGTCAGCCCGCGCATGCCGCCGAGCCCGGCGTTGTTGATGAGCGCGTCGATCGGCCCGCCGCGCTTGACCAGCTCGTCGGCGCAGGCCCGCACCGACGCCAGATCGCCGAGGTCGAGGGCGATGAAGTCGAGGGCGTCGTTGCCGGTCGCCTGCTTCAGCTCGGCGATCACCGGCTGGGTCTTCGCCTCGGAGCGACCGGCCAGCGTGATGCGGGCGCCGCGCGCGGCCAGGGTTCGCACCGTCTCCTTGCCGATGCCGGTGTTGGCTCCGGTGATGACGTAGCGCTTGCCAGCGAGATCTTGCGGTGGGCTCATCGGGCGCAGCGTCACCGATCTTCGCAGGGCGCACAACGGCTGCGACCTTTTGCTCGGCCACCGCGACTGATCACCATGCGCACCTCATTCGCCTTGGCTTGGACTATCCTCGCGGTCGCTGGTTGCAGCGACGACGCGCTCCGCTATTCGGAGCCGGTGTCGATCAACCTCAAGGCCAAGTCGGCCGACACGGTGCAGGGCGTCGTCAGCGACGACAAGGGCATCACCACCGAGAGCGGCAACCCGTACGGCAAGTTCGTCGGCGATGCCCGGGATCAGCTGGGCGGCCGCGATCCGGGGACGATCGCCCTCGAGGCGACCACCGTGCTGCTCGGCGGCGGCTCGACCGGCGTCGCCCGGCTCGGTGAGGTGTTCACGGGCGACGTCGAGGTGCTGTTCGAGATGAACGACACCGGCAACAGCTTCCCCGCGGCCCACGGCACGATCGCCGCGACCGACGGTGGTGGCCCGATCGCGCTCGCCGCGAGCTTCGGTTCGGACGGGATCGGCAGCGCCGACTACGCGAAGCTGGTCGGCGGCTCGTTCAAGGTGGTCATGCGCGGGCCGGCCGCGGCCGACTTCATGACCAAGGGCGCCGACGCCGACATCCAGATCACGCTGACCTTCGCCGCGTACGAGTGACCTGGGGTCAGCGGCAGGGCTGACCGACGCTGGTGTCGGGGCTGGTGTGCGGGCAGTGCAGCCCTGCGTTCGAGGACGCGGCGGTCGCGTGGTAGAGGCGGCACGCGAACGAGTTGCCGCCGGTCTGCGACGCCTCGTACGGCGGCGCGGTGTTGAACGTCGCGCACGAGGTCATGCACGCGCCCATCGAGGCGTACGGCGGCGTCGCCTGGCCGGCGCACGCGCCCATCACCAGCGTGCAGAAGCCCTCGCAGTTGGTGCCGCACGCGCCGTCGCCGCCGGGGCCGGCGTGCTTGCAGTGGAGGCCGGGATTTCCCGCCGCGACGCCAGCGTGATAGATGCGGCAAGCGCGGGTGTTGTTCGCCATCTCGTTGGCGACGCCAGGCTGCCAGAACGCGCAGGTCGCGAGGCAGTCGGCGGAGGTGGAGTACTGGGCGTTCGCCGCGGCGCAGTTGGTGCCGATCGTCGTGCAGTAGTTCGCGCAGGTCTGCGCGGCGGCGGCGGCGTCGATGTCGCCCGCGGCGTCGATCGGGGTGGAGCCGCCGTCGTCACCACAAGCGGCGAGGGCGAGCAGCACGGACAGGGCGCAGGCGAAGCTGGATCGAAGCATGGTTCCTCCTACGAGCGAGAGTACGCCCGCGGATCAGCGCGCGCGCGTTTTCAGCGGCTCACGATCTGTCGGACCAATCGCACAGGAAGCGGA
>JAYTAJ010001050.1:0-14629 GCA_043737575.1 Myxococcales bacterium
GAACCCGATGACCTACCAGCACGCCGAGTCGACCCGCCGCCTGCTCACCAGCCTGGTGCCCGTGATCTGTCCGCCCGACGCGCAGGCGTTGGCCGACGCGATCGTCGGGCATGTCGGGCTGACGATGTCGGCGCTGCCGACCCACGTTCGCGCCGCCCTGGTGACCGGGCTCGTGGGCTACGACACCCTCGCGATCGCGTGGGCGCCGGGTGGCCGCCGCCGCGCCCATCGCCTGCCCGCCGACCTCGCCGAGCAGTACTACCTGAGCTGGGAGCACGGGCCGACGCCCGCGCACCAGCAGCTCGCGAAGGGCGTCGGTCAGCTGTTGAAGCTCGCCTGCTACGAGCAGCCCGCGATGCAGGCCGCCCTCGGCTACACGCCGCAGCCGTGGATCGACAAGGTCAAGCGGCGCCGCCTCGAGGTCTACCAGGGCGACATCGAGCGCCACGACGCCAGCATCTACGCGCCCGATCCGCTGCGCGCGAGGCGGGTCTGATGGTGGCCCTGCCCCGCGCCGCCGTGCGCCAGGATCGGATCCCGCCCGGCGTCGTCACCCGCGACGCGATCCACGGCGACCTGGTCCTCGACGGCGACGTCGTGATCGTCGGCTCGGGCGCGGGCGGCGCCACGCTGGCGGCGGAGCTGGCCGAGGCCGGCCTCGACGTCGTGATCGTCGAGGAGGGCCGCTACTACACGACCCGCGACTTCACCGCCGATGCGTCGGCCGCGGTGCGGGCGCTGTACCGCGACGGCGGCGCGACGATGGCGATCGGCGATCCGCCGGTGCTGTTCCAGGAGGGCCGCGCGGTCGGTGGCTCGACGGTGATCAACGGCGGCATGTCGTGGCGCACCCCCGAGCGCATCCTCGATCGCTGGTGGCGCGAGGCGTCGCTCGACGGCATCCGCGCCCGCGACATGGAGGACTACTTCGCGCGGGTCGAGCGCCGCATCCACGTCGCCGGGCAGGATCCCGAGACGATCGGCGAGGACAACCACCTGCTCAAGCGCGGCGCCGACGCGATGGGCTGGCGGGTCATCCCCAACCTGCGCAACCAGGTCCACTGCGCCGGCTCCAACAACTGCGCCTTCGGCTGCCCGACCGGCGCCAAGCAGTCGGCGCTGGTGAGCTACATCCCGCGAGCGCTGCACTTCGGCGCGCGGCTCCTGTCCGACGTGAAGGTCGACTCGATCCTCATGCACGGCAAGCGCGCGATCGGCGTGACCGGCCACGTCGTCGGCGCCGACGGCGCGCGCGGCCCCAAGGTCGTCGTCCGCGCCAAGCTGGTGGTGTCGGCGTGCGGCGCGATCCAGACGCCGGCGTTGCTCGCGCGCTCGGGCGTACGGTCGCCGTCGGGGCGCCTCGGCCACAACCTGTCGTTGCATCCCAACGTCAAGCTGACCGCGGTGTTCGATCACGCGGTGCGCGGCTGGGAGGGCGTGCATCAGGCGTATCAGGTGCGCGAGTTCGAGGCCGAGGGCCTGTTGTTCGCGGCGGTGAACATCCCGCCCGGGATCCTGGCGATGACGTCGCATCCCCGCGGCGCCGCGCTGGGGCGGATGATGGCGGACTACGACAAGACCGTCGTCGCGGGCATGCTGTGCGAGGACACGTCGACGGGACGAGTCCGGACGATCGGCGGGCGGCCGCAGGCGTTCTACCAGCTCGCCGACTTCGACGCGGCGAAGCTGGTGCGCGGCGTCGCGCTCCTGTCGGATCTCTTGTTCGCGGCGGGCGCGCGGCGGATCGTGACGCCGTTCGCGGGGGTGCCCGAGCTGCACCGCGCCGACGACACCCGGCTCCTCTACGCGCGGCCGATCCCGAAGCAGGCGATGGAGGTCGTGACCGTCCACATGATGGGCACCGCGGCGATGGGCGCCGATCGCGCGCGCGCGGTGACCGATCAGCACGGCCTGGTGCACGACGCCGATCGGCTGATGGTGTGCGACGCCAGCCTGTTCCCGACGCCGATCGGCGTGAACCCGATGGAGACCATCATGGCGCTCGCGACCCGCGCCGCCGCCCACGTCATCGACAACCTGGAGCGCTTCCGATGACTGCCAATCGACCCAGTCCGCGTGTGCTCGAGCTCGAGCGCCTGTCGCTCGCCGCCCTCGAGGAGATCTTCGTGCGCGGCGCGACGCCCGACCTCGACGGCCTCGCCGGCTGGGAGTTCCGTGGCCTCAACTCGCCGACGTTCTTCAAGCTGCTCGGCATCAAGAAGTTCGTGAAGGGCTTCTGGCGCGACGCCGCCGGCGCGACCTGGGGCTACAACTATCCCGTCGAGCAGAATGCGATCGACGCGGGCTGGTTCGGCTTGCCCAGCGTCGCGGCGCCGAAGCGCTTTGGCTTCTACCACGTCGAGCCGGTCGATCCGACCGCGCGCGACAACCGCTACCTCCACGCCCTGATGCTCGACTACGGCAAGGGCGGCAACCCGCGCTTCGACGCCAGCGCCGGCCTGCGCGACTACCTGGTGCAGGTCGACGCCGCCGATCCCGATCTGCTGCTCGGCAAGGCCTACGTCGCGCTCGGCCCGGCCCGGGTCCCGACGTTCTCGTTCTTCATCCTCGAGCGCCACCAGCCCGGACCGACATCGATCGATCGGTCCGAAAAAGAAAACAGACAATAGAAACCTATTGCCTGTGGTCTGTTGTCTGTTGATTGAAATATGACTCGATTCTCGAGTCGAGGCGAATCCAGGGATCCGCCTCGACTCAATATCGATTTAGCGGGACTTGGGGCCGCCGCGGACGTGGGTCTTGATCTTCATTTGTACACCTCCTTTCGCGATCCGAATACGAGACTCCGAGCTGACAGCAAAGGCCTCGTGAAAGTGGAAGACAGACAATGGAAGCCTGTTGTCTGTTGTTGGGGTGAAACGCCTATTGTCTAGGCGCGGCCCTTGGGGCCACCACGGACGTGGGTCTTGATCTTCATTTGTTCACCTCCTTTCCACGAAAGGAATACAAGACTCCGAGCTGCAAACAAAGGCCTAGTTAGCCAAAAAAAACGACAGTAACTGGCCTTACACGGGAAATCGTAGCTGTCAGAAAACTGTGACTCGACAGGTCGGACCTCGGACCGTTGCCCGATTGGCGGCTCACACCGATATGCCGTACTCCGATGCAAATGTCATGGCCACTCCCGACTCCCGGCCGTCGCAAACACGCTGAGTGATCCAGATCGCTTCGGTGGGGATGGCATCCGGATGGAGTTGCCAGTGGCTGTCCGTGCGCGTATACAGGCACTCGGTCACCCATGGCATATCCATTCGAGCGGACACTTCGTTCGTTGAACGGATACGAGTCGGGCACGCGAGTGCTGCTCGTCGTCTTGATGATCTTGGGGGTCGGAGGCCTCGTCACCTGGGCCGTGGTCGCCGAGGTTCCGATCGTGAAGGTCAGCCGGCAGGGCCGGATCGAACCCCACAACGCGGTCCACCGCCTCGAGCCACCCAGCGCGGGCAAGGTCGTCTTCTCGCACCTCAACCTCGACATGGACGTCAAGGAAGGTGACCTGCTCATCGAGTTCGATACGCGGACCGAGCGACTCGAGCTCGAACAGAGCAAGGCGACCATGGTCGCGCTCGAACGCGAGCTCGCCGTCATTCGCGATCAGATCGCCAACAAGAAGAGCGAGGGCTCCGCGTCGGGACAGGTCGACGAGGTCGCCGTCCGCGAGGCGCTGGAGAAGGAGCAGGAGCTCGCGCCCAGGCACCGGC
The DNA here is from genome assembly GCA_043737575.1 of Myxococcales bacterium. GTDB lineage: Bacteria > Myxococcota_A > Polyangia > Haliangiales > Haliangiaceae > UBA2376. The sequence continues at coordinate 3,723 of JAYTAJ010001050.1, forward strand.
TCGCGCAGGAGCGCGCGGAGCTCGCGCTGAAGAGCCCATCCGGATCGATCTCCGCGCTCGAGAAGCTCGAGCGGACGACCGACGCCGACACGCTTGGCTACGCCAAGACGGCGCAGCGGCTCGCGGTGGTCCGGCTCCGGCGCGAGCAGGCCGTCGGCAACGAGCGGCTCACCGCGCAGCTGCTGGCGCTCAAGCGCGAGGAGCTCAGGACCGAAGGCCAGCTTCGTCAGCTCAAGGCCGCGATCGATCGGCTCGAGTACCAGATCGCGAAGCGGCACTACCGCGCGCCGGTCTCCGGGCGCCTGGTCGATGTGGTCGAGCTGGGAGCGGGTGCGTTCATCGCGGATGGCCAGCGGCTCGGCACCATCGTCGCGAACGATGCCCAGTTCCGGGTTCGAGCTCGCTTCCCGAAAGAGGTCGTTGGCGTCATCCGGCCGGGCCAGACCGCGCAGCTCAAGCTCGACGGCTATCCGTGGACGGTCTACGGAACCGTCCCTGCCAAGGTGACTCGGGTCGGTACCGAGCCTGGCCAGACCGCCACGCCGGAAGCCATCCCGGGCACGGTCCGCGTCGAGCTCGACATCGAGGCTCCGGGCGACGCGAGAATCCAGCTACGCCACGGCATGACGGTGACGGTCGAGGTCGAGGTCGCGCGGGTCTCACCGATCTCACTCTTGATGCGGGCCATCGGCGAATGGAGCGCCGAGCCCGGCGACGATCGGTCGAGGCGAGAGTTCCAGGTCGAGGCCGAGGCTCGCTGACACGCCATGACGAACACCAGGCGTCGGCGCGCGATCATCCCCGAGGTGGTCCAGATCTCTGCGACCGACTGCGGCCCGGCGTCGCTGAAGAGCATGTTCGCCGGGATGGGCGTCGAGCTCAACTATCGCGTCCTTCGCGAGGTCTGTCAGACCGACATCGACGGCACGTCGATCACCACCCTGGACGAGGTCGCGAACCAGCTCGGCCTCGACGCCGAGCAGGTGATGCTCCCGACCGATCACGTGGTGCTGCCCGAGGCGCGCGCCCTCCCCGCCATCATCGTCACCATGACCGCGGGTGGACGACCGCACTTCATCGTGCTGTGGAAGCGCATCGGCCCCTTCGTCCAGATCATGGATCCCGCGGCCGGCCGTCATTGGACTCGCGTCGAGGCGCTGCTCAGCAACCTGTATCAGCACACGACGTCGGTCCCGGCCGAGGGCTGGCGAGAGTGGGCGGGCTCGGAGGAAGCGGTCGCCACGCTCGAGCGTCGCCTCCTGAATGTCGGCGCCGTCGGGGCCAAGGCGCTGATCGCGAAGGCGCTCGAAGATCCGGGATACCAGTCGATCGCCACCCTCGACGCCGCGGGCCGCGCGACCGAGGCCATGGTCCGTGCCGGCGCGGTCCGACGCGGGCGAACGGCGTCGGGCCTCCTGCGGTCGATGATCGCGAAGTCGGACGCGGGCGACGTTCCGATCCCGGCGACGTACTGGTCCGTGCGCCCGAACCCCGAGGTGGACGGCGAGCTGCTCTTGACCGGTGCCGTCCTGCTCCGGGTGCGCGGCTGGCGCGACGGAGCGGCCCAGGAGGGAGAGGCCCCGAAAGCGCTGATCGCCCCCGAGATCGCCACGGAGATCGTCGCACACCAGGTCAGCCCGGCCCGGACGCTGTTCCGTCTGCTCGTCGAGGATCCGTGGAGCATCCCGGTCTTGATCGTGGCCGGGCTCGTGGTCACGACCTCCGGCCGGATCCTGCAAGCGCTCATGCTGCGGGCCATCCTCGATCTCGGGCGCGACCTCGGCACCTTCGGGCAGCGCGCCACGGGCATCCTGGTCCTCGCGGTCGTCGCGCTGACGTTCCTCCTGATCCAGATCCCGATCTCGCTCGGCTTGCTCGGCATCGGCCGCCGGCTCGAGGTCCGTCTCCGCAAGGCGTACTTCGAGCAGCTACCGAAGACGGAAGACCGCTACTTCCAGAGCCGGCTCGCCTCCGACATGGCATCACGCTGCCACAGCATCCAGGCGATCCGGACGTTGCCGGCGCTGATCGCCCAGGGCCTCACGATCTCGCTCGAGGTCCTGGCCACGACCGTCGCGCTGATCTGGGCCGCCCCCGACGCGTGGGGCATCGTCCTCGGGCTGGCGGCGGTCACGCTGCTGTTGCCGCTGATCGCCCAGAAGGTGTTCTTCGAGCCCGACATGCGCGTGCAGAATCAGGCCGGCGCGCTGAGCAAGTTCATCTTGAACGCGCTCGTCGGCCTGACGCCGATCTTGATCCATGGCGCGGAGCGATCGCTCCGCCGCGGGCAGGAGACGCTGCTGGTCAGCTGGACCAAGGCCCGCTACTGGCTCCAGGCGCTGTCGGTCGGCTTCGAAGGCGTGCTGATGCTCGTGAGCTACGGGCTGGTCGTCTGGCTGGTGTCCTCGTACCTCGCGGGCAACGAGCGCGCCTCGCTGGTGCTGCTGGTCGTGTTCTGGGCGCTGCGCTTCCCGATCCTCGGCCAGCGGCTGCTGATCCTCAGCCGCGCGTTCCCGAGCGCGATGAACAAGGTCCGTCGGCTGCTGGACATCATCGGCGAGGTCAAGGCCGAGCCGGATCACCGGCCGATCCCGCCGCTGGGCTCGCTCGCGACCACCCCGCCCACCGCTCACGACGAGCTGCCCGCGGACGCGGCCAGCGGGGTCGCCATCTCGATGGCGAAGGTCCGCGTCAAGGGCGGCGGTCACACCATCCTCGACCGGGTCTCCTTGACGATCGCCCCGGGCGAGCATGTGGCGATCGTCGGCGTTTCGGGCGCGGGCAAGTCGACGTTGGTCGGCCTCCTCCTCGGCTGGCTCCGCCCCGCGCGCGGCGAGATCAGGGTCGACGGAGAGCTGCACGATCAGCTCGGCATCGAGCGCCTGCGGCGCACCACGGCGTGGGTCGATCCGGCGATCAGCATCTGGAATCAGAGCCTGCTCGACAACCTCCGGTACGGCACCGACGCCGCCAACGGCTGGTCGCTCGACGCGGCGATCCGCGGCGCCGAGATGCTCGACATCCTCGAGGCGCTCCCCGAGGGCCTGCAGACCTCGCTCGGCGAGGGCGGAGGCTTGGTCTCCGGCGGCCAGGGCCAGCGCGTGCGGCTCGCGCGCGCGATGCTGCGCTCGAACGTGCGGCTCGCGATCCTCGACGAGCCGTTTCGCGGCCTCGATCGCGCGCGACGGGCGCGGCTGCTCGCCGAGTCGCGGCGGCTGTGGGCGAAGATCACGCTCTTGTGCGTGACCCATGACGTCGAGCACACGCAGGAGTTCGATCGCGTCCTGGTAGTCGAGGACGGGCGGATCATCGAGAACGGTCCGCCGCAGGAGCTGCTGGCGAACCCGACGTCTCGCTACGCGGCGCTGCTCCGCGCCGACCAGGACAACCACTCGCTACTGTGGAGCGGTGGCAGCTGGCGGCACTGGTGGCTCGCGGACGGCCGCCTCGCGGAGAAGCCGGTGGAGAAACCGGTGGAGACGCCGGTCGAGAAGCAGGCGCCATGACCCACCCGCCCTCCGATCTGCTGTGGCGGGTCGACGAGCTGTCGAGCGCGCTCGAGCAGCTCGCCGAGCGCACCGGCTACAGCACGTCGGTCGGCGAGGTCGCCGCGCCCGCCGCCGACGTCGAGCCGAGCCGGGTCTGGATGTTCGCGCTCGGCGACCGGCTCGGGGTCGAGCTCGAGCCGATCACGCCGCTCTACCGCGAGCTGCCCGACGTCGTCGAGCGCGCCGCGCCAGCCGTCATCCAGATCCGGCGCCACGGCCGGCCCTACTATCTGGTGCTGCTCGGGAAGCGCTGGGGGAAGCTGCGCCTGCTCGCGCGCGACGCCACGGTGGTCCTGGTCAAGACCCGCCTCGTGCTCGCGCTCATCCGCGAGGAGAAACAGGCCACCGTCGCCGCGGAAGTCGACCAGCTCCTCGACGGGGTGGAGACGTCGGGCGCGGCACGCGAGCGCGTCCGCGGTCGGCTGCTGCTCCAGCGGCTCGGGCAAGCGCAGCTGCGCACCGGGTGGATCATGCGGCCGAAGCGCACCGCGCGCCGCAAGACGTTGCTCGGCGACGTGCCGGCGCTGATCACCGGCATCCTGGTGAGCCACCTGCTGCTGTCGCTGGTGCTCGCGGGATCGTTCTGGATCCTCGGCCACGCCGCGCTCCGGGCCCACATGGAGACCGGCTGGTTCGAGGGCTGGATCGCCGTGATCGCGTGCGCGATTCCGCTGCGCATGCTCGAGGTGTGGTTGCAGGGTGTGTTCTCGATCCGGGTCGGCACGCTGCTGAAGCAGCAGCTCCTGACCGGGATCCTCAAGCTGACCCCGGACGAGATCCGGCTCGACGGCGTCGGTCGGAACTTCGGGCGCGTCGCGGAGTCCGAGGTCGTCGAGCAGCTCGCGCTGGGCGGCGCGCTGCTCGCGGTCCTGTCGATCGTCGATCTGATCCTGGCGGGGATCATCCTCGTGCTCGGCGCGGGCGGCTGGCTCCAGGCCGGCGTGCTCGTCGCCTGGGTCGGGGTCGCGTTGGTCCTCGCGTATCGGCACTACCAGGTCCAGCGGCAGTGGTCGGCCGCGCGCATCGAGATCACGCACGACCTGCTCGAGCGCATGCTCGGCCATCGCACCCGCCTCGCCCAGCTCCCGCTCGAGCGCTGGCACGACGGCGAAGATCGCCGGCTGAGCGCCTACGCCGAGACCTCGAAGCTCATGGACCGTCGGACCATGCAGCTGACGGCGTTCCTGCGCGATGGCTGGTTGGTGCTGGCGCTGGTGACGCTGGTGCCCGCCTTCGCGTCCGGCACCGCCAATGCGGGCTCGCTCGCGATCTCGGTCGGCGGCATCCTCCTGGCGCTGCGCGCCTTCGACGAGATCGCGGTCTTCTTCCAGCAGGTCTCGCTCGCGGCGTCGTCGTTCGAGCAGATCAAAGATCTGTTGCTCGCGGTGGGGCGGCCCGCGCTCGAGTCGAAGATCCCCCTCGAGATGGAGGCCGGCAAGCTCACCGACGATCTCGGCGCGACCCTGATCGAGGCGCGTGGCCTGACGTTCCGGCACCACGCGCGGACCCGGCCCGTCCTGGAGAACTGCTCGCTCCAGATCGCCCGCGGCGATCGCATCTTGCTCGAGGGACCGTCCGGCGGTGGCAAGTCCACGCTGGTGTCGCTGTTGACCGGGCTGAGGACGCCGGAGGCTGGGGTGCTGCTGCTGCGCGGCCTCGACCGCTCCACGTTCGGCGCCGCGGGCTGGCGGCGGCGCGTCACCGCCGCGCCGCAGTTTCACGAGAACTACGTCCTGTCCGGCAGCTTCGCCTACAACCTGCTGCTCGGACGTGAGTGGCCGAGCTCCGGCGACCATCGCGCCAAGGCCGAAGCGCTGTGCAAGGAGCTCGGGCTCGGCGAGCTGGTCGCCAAGATGCCGGCCGGCCTCGAGGAGATGATCGGCGAGACCGGCTGGCAGCTGTCGCACGGCGAGAAGAGCCGGCTCTACATCGCGCGCACGCTGCTCCAGGGTGTCGAGCTGGTCATCCTCGACGAGAGCTTCGCGTCCCTCGATCCCGAAACGATGCGGGTGGTGCAGCGCTGTGTGCTTCAGCATGCGCCGTCTCTCGTCGTCGTGAGTCACCCATGATGTTTCGCTCCACGATCGCCGTCGCCGTTGCCGTGCTGACCGGGTGCATCCACCGTGAGGACACGGTCAAGACGCCGCGGGCGCCTGATGCCTTCTTCGCGAGCGTCGACGCGGCCGCCCCACCGCACGCGACCGCCGCGACCGCGCCCCTCGCCACCGGCTCGGTGTGGTGGTCCGCGTTCGCCGATCCGGCCCTCGACGCCGTGATCCAGGAGGCCTTCCGCAACAACCATATCCTGCGCGACGTGCGTGGGCTGATCTACGAGAACATGGTGGACCCGGTGGTGCCCCAGGGCTGGTGGTGGCCGCTCCAGGTCGGCATCGCGCCCGCGGGCGTCCGCCACGTCGTCACCAACATCCCGCCCTCGGGTGAGCCGGACATCAGCTACGGCGTCGCGAACATCAATCTCTCGGCCAGCTATCAGCTCGACCTGTGGGGTGGCATCGACGCGCAGCGCCAGGCGGGCCTCAACTTCGCCGAGCAACAGCGCCAGCTCACCGAGGCCCGGGTCCAGGACCTCGCGGTGCAGATCGCCGTGGTCTGGTTCGACATTCTCGAGACCCGCGCGCTCCGCGACCTCACCCTCGCCCAGATCGAATACAACGAGGAGCTGTACGAGCTGGTCAAGGCTCGTTTCGAGCAGCACCTCACCACCCGGCTCGTCGTCCTCCAGCAGGAGCAGCAGCTGCTCAACCTCCAGTCGCAGGTGCCGCTGATCACCGCCCAGATCGCGCTCCTGAACTCGCGGCTGAACGGGTTGCTCGGCCGGATGCCGAGCTCGGCCGACGCGATCGTCCCGCTCGATCACCAGCTCCCCAACATCCCGCCGGCGCCCGGCATCGGGACTCCGAGCGATCTGGACGCCAACACGCCGGAGATGCGGCTCGCGCGCCTGCGCGTCACCGAGGTGCACCACCGCCTGAAGGCGAACCGGGCGAGCTGGCTCCCGACGGTCCAGGTGGTGGGCAGCATCGGCGCCGCGACGTTCCACGACTTCCGACCGCTCGCGGTGGACCCGGCCGCGGCTCCGACGCCCAGTCGCTTTCGCGAGTCCTCCATCGGCGTGTCCTTGACCTGGGTCATGTTCGATGGACGGCGCGTCGCCGAGACCAGGCAGCTGCCGATGACCCTCGAGCGGCGCGAGCTGCAGTACGAGCTCGCGCTGCAGACCGCGGTCGGCCGGGTCCAGGACGCGGTGATCCGGGAGGGCAACCAGGCGACGAGCCTCCAGTTCCTCCAGGCCCAGGTCGAGCTGGGACGCCGGCTCTTGGCGGAGGCGAGGCGGCTGTTCGAGCAGGGGCAGTCGGACTATCTCCCCGTGCTCACCGCGCTCACGAACCTGATCGAGCTCGAGCGCGCGGGTCTGCAAGCCCAGCGCCTGTTGCTCAACCATCGGGTCGAGCTCTATCGCTCCCTCGGCGGCAACTGGTCTTACGACGTCACCAAGCGTCTCGAGTGAACGAGGAGTCATGGAAGAGCTGCAACCGAGCGAGGTCCTCTACATCCCCAAGCGTCGTCGGCTGACGCACGCCTGGCTCAAAGGCGAGGACGGTCAGGACGTCCTGCACCTGTTCTACGGCGAGGTCGAGCTGATCTTCGACGAGCCCGACGTCGCACCGCTGGGCGCGAAGCTGATCGAGGTCGAGCAGTTTCGCGCCGAGGACGCGATGGCGTGGTCGAACGGCGCGCCGCATCCGTGGGAGAAGGTCCGCGACCTGCTCCAGGCCCTCCTCGATCAGCGGGTGTTGCTCCGGCTGTCGGAGGCGCCCGTCGGCCGACCCACGGAGAGCTTCCCACCGCGGCTCGGTGAGGTGCCCGAGGGTCGCGAGCCGCTGACCTACAGCGGCCACGACGACCGCTGCCCCGTCATCACCGAGCAGGCGTTCGGACGTGGGTTCGACCTGTCCAACCTCGAGGTGCTGGTCCCGATCTACCGCGTCGCCCACCCGGCGCTCGACGCCGACGGCCGTCAGATCGGCGAGAACAACGTCATGCCACGCACGTTGTTCCTCGATCTCCCGACGCAGCGCCGCCTCTGCAACTACCCCGGGAGCCGGTACCAGCACGATCTCCCGATGAACGTCACTGCGATGAAGCACATGTCGCGGCGCTGGCCGGAGCTGATGTCGCTGACCGAGCAGTTTCGCGCGGCGCTGGTCGCGCGGCTGCCGCTTCGCGATCCGAAGGTGACCACCGCGGGCGAGCTGCACTTCATCGCGGTGTCCACGCTCGCGTCGGTGGGCTACGTCATGGTGCGCGGTGTCGATCCGGTGCCCAACGGACAGCTCGACAGCGGGCTCGCCGCGATGTTCCGGCTGGTCGACGGCGTCCGCCTGGTCACCAACGACCTGGTGCGCGCCCTGGTCGACTCGCAGGGCTGCGAGGTGCCGGTCACCGCCCAGGCGATCGCGGAGTACGCCGAGCGTCACGGCGTGTACCGCGGCCTGCACGGCGTGTGCGCCGGGCCGCCCGCGCTGATCGACGAGTATCTCCGCGTGCTGCTCGGCGAGGAGGCGGCCCCGATCCAGGTCGAGCCGGACGTGGCGGCGCGCCTCGGCGACCTCGAGGCCGCCATCGACTATGGCCTGCTCGGCCAGCGCATCGAATCGGTCGTCCGGTTCCTCGGCGCCTCGCAGGGGCTGCTCCACGAGCGGCTGCGGGTGGCCTTCGACGGCCACCTCCCGCGCACCGCGCTGCAGGAGCTCGTGGAGGCGCCGATCACGCCCGAGCACTACCCGCTCTTGCGCACCGATCTCCCGCTCGACGAGACGTTCCAGCGCGAGATCGATCTCAGCCGCTGGTTGTTCGACCGCGCGGGCGAGGCGCTGGCCGGCAAGGTCGACGCCGCCTCGCTCGACGAGCTGGTGACGCTCGACCCGGCCGAGCAGGCCACCAGCCAGCGGCGGCTGGCCGAGGTGCTCGCGCCCGCCCTGCCCGCCGACCTGCCGATCGGCCGTGCGCTGGCGGCCGTCGCCGCCGAGGGGTTCGCGCTCGAGCGCCGCTGCCTCCAGATCCTCGCGCGCGAACAGGGCACGCTCAACCTGCGCCTCGCGCGCCCACCGGGCCGCGCGCTCACGAACGTCGACCTCGCCGCGTACACCCGGCCGCGAAACGGGCCGCCGCTGTTCGCGACGCTCGCGGATGGACTGGGCCTCTCCGTCACCAGCGACGCTGCCGCCACCGTGCTCCGGCACGGTGATCGCAGCCTCACGTTCACCGATTAGAGGTCTCGATGCATCCGGAGCTCGTCCGCCGCTTCCACGAACCGATCCGCGACGAGGCCGCGCGGCGGTACGGCCTGTCCGCGGCCTCCCTCACCGAGCTGAAGGCGTTCGAGAACTTCGTCTTCGAGGGCGACAACGACGACGGCGACAACGTCATCCTGCGCATCTCGCACAGCACGCGGCGAACCGTCGACTACACGCTCGGCGAGGTCGAGCTGGTCCGCTACCTCGCCGCCGCCGGCATCTCGGTCGCGGCGCCGATCATCTCGGAGTCGGGGCAGTTCGTGGAGCGGATCGCCGATCGCGATCCCGGCCACTACTTCGTCGCCACCGCGTTCGAGCGCGCCGACGGCATCGTGTTCGACGACGCCCCGCCGCTGAAAGACCGCTACTGGAAGCCGCCGCTCTTCCGCGACCTCGGCCGGATCTTCGCGCGCCTCCACAACCGCGCCCAGACCTACAAGCTCTCGAACCCGCGGTTCAAACGCCAGGAGTGGTACGAGTACGATGTCGTCGATATCAACCGGTTCGCGCCGCCCGAGGAGCAGCTCGTGCGCGAGCGCACCGCGCGGATCATCGAGCGCTTGCAGCAGCTGCCGCGAACGCCCGAGCACTACGGCCTGATCCACGCCGATCTCCACCCGCACAACTTCTGCTTCGCCGACGGCAAGCTCACCGCCTTCGACTTCGACAACTGCGAGTACGCGTGGTTCGTGAAGGACATCGCCGTCCTCCTGTTCTACGTCGCGCGGGCCGAGGAGCGCGAGCACCGCGCCGACGCGGTCGCGGCCTTTCTCGCCCCGTTCCTCGACGGCTATCGCGAGCTCCGCCCCTGCGATCGCGAGTGGCTGGCGACCATCCCGGACCTGCTCGCCCTCCAGCGCTCGATGAACTACGCCCTGTTTCACCAGTATCGCGATCCGGCGGTGCTCGACGACGAGACCCTCGACCGCTGGGCGCGGTTCCGGCGCGACATCGAAGCCGACACGCCGGTGCTCCAGCTCGACTTCGCGAGCTTCTAGCGCCGGCGGCGCCGGGCTACAGTCGCGGCATGGAGCGGATCCTCGTGGTCGAGGACGATCGGGCGCTGCGCGAGATCATCGCGATGCACCTCGAGCGCGCGGGCTATGAGGTCGAGGCAGTGGGCGATGGCGAGGTCGCGCTGGCGCGTTGTGCGGCGGCGTGCCCCGACGTGGTGATCCTCGATCTGATGCTGCCGGGGCGGACCGGGCTCGAGGTGTGCCGCGAGCTGCGGGCGCGCTACCAGCCGAGCCCGGGCGTGGTGATGGTGACCGCGCGCGGCACCGAGGCCGACATGGTGGTCGGGCTCGACGCCGGCGCCGACGACTACGTGGTGAAGCCGTTCGCGCCGCCGATCTTGCTGGCGCGCGTCGCGGCGCTGTGTCGACGGCTCGAGCCGCGGCGACGGGCCGAGCCCGAGATCGTGCAGTGGGATCAGATCGTCGTCGACCTGACCGCGCGCCGCGCCGAGGCCCGCGGCCAGCTCTTGGCGCTGACGCCGACCGAGCTGGCGCTCCTGGCGTGCCTGTGTCGCAACGCCGGGCTGGTGCTCGATCGCAAGCGGCTGCTCACCGAGGTGTTCGGCACCAGCCACGACGGCTACGCCCGCAACGTCGACTGTCACGTCACCCGGCTGCGGCGCAAGCTCGAGGCGTCGGGCTGGTCGCCGGCGCCGATCCAGGCGGTCTACGGCGCCGGCTATCGGCTCGGTGAGCCGTGACCGACGCCCGGCTGTCGCTCGCGGCCAAGCTGACGGTGGTCTCGGCGATCACGATGATCGTCGTGCTCGCGCTGGTGGTGCCGATCGCGGCGGCGACCGCGGACAGCGGGCTCGGGCTGCGGGTCCTGGTGCTGATCCCGCCGCTGGCGATCCCGGTCGTCGCGGTGTTCGCGATCACCCGGCTGGTGGTGCGGCGGGCGACGGTGCCGCTGATCGACGCCTACCAGCGGGTCGCCGCGGGCGACTTCCGCTCGGGCCACCTGCCGCTGATCGTCGGCTCCGACTTCGAGTCGGTGCGCACCGCGTTCGCGGCGATGGGCGCGG
>JAYTAJ010001051.1:0-2810 GCA_043737575.1 Myxococcales bacterium
GGATCTCGCCGGCCGCGGGATCGACCAGCGCGGCGAAGCAGGTGAGGTGGAAGCGACCGGCCCCGACCTGCCGCACCGCCTGATCGAGCTGATGCAGCAAGACCATCACATCGGGGCGCTGGTGCTGCGCGCGCACCACCGCGTCGCACGCGCCGCGCGCAGCGGCGGTGACCATCGCCGCGGCGACGCCCGAGCCGGTGACGTCGCCGATCACGACCAGCGTGGTGCCGTCGGGGAGCGGGTAGCGCGACCACCAGTCGCCGCCGCACTCGCTCGCCGGCTGCCACGAGCCGACGACGGTGAGCCCGGCGTGCTGGACCGGCTCGGGGCCGGGCACGAAGCCGGCCTGCACCGCCGCCGCCAGCTCGACGTCACGCACCAGCTCGGCGCGGGCCGCGACCTCGTCGGCGACGCGGGCGTAGTCGAGCGCCGACGACGCGCGATCGGCGACGCCGCCGACCAGCGCCAGCTCGGGGCCGCGCAGGCCACGCCGCCGCGGCCGCTCGCCGATCACCAGGAGGCCGACCAGATCGTCGCGCGCGACCAGCGGTACCAGCGCCGACGCCTTCGACGCGGCGAACAGGCGATCGATCGACGGCCGTAGATCGGCGAGGCCGGCGGCGTCGAGATCGGCGAGGAACACCGGCCGCGGCCGCTCGGCGAGCCACGGCACCAGCAGCGGATCGGGGACGCGATCGGGATCGAGCGGCGTGCCGTCGCCGCGCTGCCACGACCAGTCCTCGCGGGCCGGGACGATCACCGCGGCGTCGCCGCCGAGGCCGAGCTCGATGACCTCGCGCGTGAGCGCGGCGATCTCGGTGGTGCGCGCGAGCTGATGGACCCGCGACGCGTACTGCACGAGCAGCCGATCGAGCGGGCCCTCGCCCGGGATCCGGATCGACCACAGCCGCGCGCCGAGCGCGACGGTCATGCGCGCGCCGAGCGCGGCGCCGAGCAGCATCCCCGCGACCGCCCATGGCGGCAGCGGCGCGGTGACGAAGCGCGCCAGGATCCACGCGGCGCCCGCGGTCAGCGAGAAGCCGAGGAACGCGATCGGCGCGCGGCTGTCGAAGGCCCGGGCCCGCAGCAGATCGTCGAGGAGGATCGAGCGCAGTGCGAGCAGCGTGCCCGCGGCGACGAACAGCCAGCTGACCGGCGCGTAGCCGATGCCGTAGGCGAGGAAGACATCGACCAGCCCGAAGAACGCGACCGCGAGCGCGACCAGCCCGCCCCACAGCTGACGGCGGTGGGCGCCCGGCGTCGCCGCGCGCGCGGCCCGCAGCGCCTCGTAGAAGCCGCCGCACGACACCGCCGCGATCACCGCGACCGCGGGCGCGACCAGCGGTCCCGCCGCGAAGAACCGCAGCCCCGACGGCGTCTCGACCACGCCGCGCACCGCCCACGGCGTCGCCAGCCCCAGGATCAAGAAGGCGATCGCGACGACCGCGGCGATCACCACCCACCACCGCCGCTGCCGCAGCTTCTCGGCGAGCGCGAGCTCGAACACCAGCGCGCCGGTCGACGCCAGCGGCACGAACGCGGTGCCGACGCGGAAGAACGCGATCGCGGCCTCCTCGGTCGGCGCGGTCTCGGCGAGGCCGAACCCGATCACGTAGGGCAGGAGGCCCGCGGTGAACAGGATCATCGGCGCTCGCAGGTGCGGCGCGCCGCGCATGACCAGCGCGTAGATCAGCACCGCGCCGAGGGCGATCGCGGCGACCGCGAACGGGAGGCTCACCAGCCCCAGCACGTAGCTATCTGCGGCGAACAGGGGCGACATCGACGCCAGGACCCAGGATAGCCCGGTTCATCCTGGCAGTGCGAACCGCGCGGCGCGCCGATTCCGGGCGGCGTCGTCGACGCTCGGTGTATGCTCGCGGCCCGATCGCGCCTGCCGCGCGATCACTCGATGGCGAGCGACCCACCACGTCTCGGTCCGCGCTCCGGCGTGAACCTCCCGCTGCCTCCGCCGGGCCCGGAGCTCGATGGACAGAGTGCGCGCGACGAACCGATCAGCCGCGTCCGCATGAGCGCGCTGGTGCCCGAGCGAACCGCGCGCGCGGTGCCGGCGCTGCCGCTCGATCCGACCTGGGAGAGTGACGACACCACCGACGAAGATCGGCTGTTCGACAGCGTGACCTCGGCGGTGAAGGTCGGCGCCAAGGTGGAGGCGTCGGTGCCAGCGTCGATCGCGGCGGCGACCCGCGCAGGCCCCGCCCCCGCGCCCACGAAGCTCGTCGCCACTGTGGCGCCGAAGCCCGACAGCTTCGAGCCCGACGCGCTCCAGGCCGCGCGCCGCGCCGAGCGCCACACCGTCTCGGGGGTGAAGAGCTCGCGGCGCCTGCCGCTCACCGCCGATCGCAGCGCGCCGATCCCCAAGCTGCCCGAGGTCGATCTGGTCGCGCCGCGACTCCCCTCGCCGCCGCTGCTGCCCGGTCCGCGCCTGCCCGAGGTGCCGCGCAGCGATGGTGCGCGCCTGCCGCTGCGCGCAGCGCCGCAGACCCCTCCGGGCGGACACCTGCTGCCGCGGCTCTCCAACCCGGGCCGACCGATCGCGGTCGCCGCGTCTGCTCCCGTCGCCGCCGCGCCCGCGGTCGCCGAGCGCAAGGCGCGCTCCGCCGCGCCGACCAACCCGCATCCGCGCAGCAACGCACCGACCACTCCGCATCCGCGCACCGACGGAGTCGATCGCGCCGATCACCCCGATCGCGCCATGGATCAAGTCGATCGCCCCGCCGATCGCCCCGATCGCCCCGATCGCCCCGATCGCCCCGCCGATCGCCCCGATCGCCCCGATCGCCCCGATCGCC
>JAYTAJ010001052.1:0-6409 GCA_043737575.1 Myxococcales bacterium
CGGTTCCGCGACGCCAGCGCGGCGGCGGCGCGTGCGACGATGGAGCAGTTGCTGCTCGACTGGGTCGAGGTCACGCTGGCGCAATGACCTATCGCAACCCGACCCCGACCGTCGACGTCGTCATCGAGCTGGACGGCCGGCCCGGGACGATCGTGCTGATCGAGCGCGGCAACGAGCCGCGCGGCTGGGCGCTCCCGGGCGGCTTCGTCGACGAGGGCGAGTGGCTGATCGACGCGGCGGTGCGCGAGGCCAAGGAGGAGACCGGCCTCGACGTCGAGGTCCGCGAGCTGTTCCACGCCTACAGCAACCCGCTGCGCGATCCGCGGCAGCACACGACGTCGACGGTCTTCCTCGGCCGCGCCACCGGCGAGCCGAAGGGCTCCGACGACGCCGCCGACGCGCGGGTGTTCGCGCTCGACGCGCTGCCGACGCCGATCGTGTTCGATCACGCGACGATCATCGCCGACTACGTCGCGTACCGCGCGACCGGCGCGCGGCCGCCGCCGCGACGGTAGTCCGCTACTCGAACACCATCAGGTGCGCGGCCCAGGGCTGGCCCGCGGCGACCGCGGCGCGACGCTCGGCGGCCAGCGCGGCGGCGGGCGCCTCGCCGGAGGCGAGCCGGGCGCGGAGGCGGGCGAACAGCGCCGCGGCCTCGCGATCGGGCAGATCGACGTCGGCGGCGATCACCGCGCGGGCGCCCGCGGTGAGGAACGCATCGGGCAAGCTCCAGCGCGCGTCCCAGCGCGGCGTGGTCGCGGCGGCGCGACACGCACCGAGGACGATCACCGGATGCGCGGCCAGCTTGGCGCTCGCGACCGCGGCGGCGGTGAGCTGCCACGCGCCGTCGCGATCGGGCGACAGCGCGAGGAACGACGTGCCTGGCTCGGCGAGGTTGGCGATGCCATGCGCGTGCAGCTCGACGTACGTCGCGGTCGCCAGCTCGGCGAGCACGCGCGATGGCGTCGCCGCCGCGCCCGTCACCGCGATCGCGTCGCGCGGCAGATCGGTCGCCGCGAGGCGCGGCAGGCGCACGTCGGCGGCGGGCGGCTCGGTGTCGGCGACGATCACCGCACGGGTCGTGGCGGCGGCGGGCGCAGGCCGCGCCGCGCCGACGAAGGCCCACGGCACGGTCGGCGGCAAGAGCGTGCTGCGGCCGTGCAGCGGCGGCCGCGCGATCACCGCGACGGTCGGACAGCCCGCCACCGCGTCGACGATCAGCGGCGGTGCGGTCCAGCCGCGAGCATCGGGATCGTCGATCGCCAGGCGGGCGCCGACCGCGGACCCGGTCGCGCCGCGCGCCGCGACGATCAGCACCCGCTCGTCGGGGTTGACGACGACCGTACACGCTGCTGCGGCGGCGCGGCCCAGCTCGGCGTCGGCGTCGGCGAGGATCGCGGCCCAGTCGCCCGTCGCGCTGGCGGCGCGCGCGAACGAGCGATGCGCGAGCGTGACGTACGCGGGATCGGTGAGCCGCGGCATCACCGCCGCGAGGATCGCCCGCGCCCGCGCGGGATCCGCGTCGCTGTCGAGGCGGCCCTCGACCACCGCGACGATCCGATCGCCCGTCGCGCGCGCGGCCTCGAGCCACGCGCGGGCCCGCGCGCGATCGGCGGCGTCGCCCGTCTGCAGCGCGAGATCGACGACGGTGAGCAGGCTCTGCGCGTCGGGGACGCTGTCGCACGAGGTCGGCGGCGGCAGCGCACCGCGCGCGACGATCAGATCGCCCTGGTAGCGCGCGACCTCGGCGAGCCCGAGCTGGATCAAGCGCTGCGTCGTGCACGGCATCGCGTCGCTGGCGCGCCCGGTCAGCTCGTCGAAGATCGCGCGCGCCATCGGCCAGTTGCCGCGGACGCGGTGGAGATCGCCCGCCGACACCAGCGTGTTGTCCTCCCACACGGGAGCGCCCGCGCGGCGGAAGCCGACCACCGCGTCCTCGAGGGCGCGCGACGCCTCCTCCACGGCGCCGCGGGCTCCGACGATCTCGCCGAGCTCACGCGTGAGCCGCGCGCAGCGAAAGTCGAGCGTCGCGGCGCACCCGCGCAGCGCGTCGCGCGCGAGGACCTCGGCGTGGGCGAGGCGGGTCGGGCGCGCCGCCGCGATCCGCTCGATCACCAGCAAGCGCGCGAACCACGGATCGGGGTTGCCCGCGACCAGGCGCTCGAGCGTCGCGAGCCGCGCCGGCCCGGTCGCGGTCAGCACCGTGACGCCGACCAGCACGTCGGCGACCGCAGGCCCGGCGCGCGCGAGCTCGCGCACCAGCGCGGCGATCTGATCGGGCGACGCGGTGCGCGCGACGACCGCGCGATAGCGATCGGCGAAGCCCGCGCGGATCGCGAGCTCGACGGCGCGGATCCGATCGAGGGCGATCCGCGCGAAGCGCTCGTCGGGCGGCGCGCGGGCATCGATCGCGTCGGCGAGGGGCGCGAGGGCGTCGAGCGCCGCGACGCTCGCTGCGACCCGCAGCGCATCGAAGAACGCGAAGCGGCTCTGCAGCGCCGAGGTCTCGACATCGGCGGCGGTGAGCGACGGCCCCGTGCCCGCGATCATCGCGTTGCCGCGCGCGGTCACGTCGGCGATCGCGGCGCGGCCGCGCGCGAAGTCATCGCGCAGCGATCGCGCGCGCGTCGTCGCCTCGGCGCTCCACGCGTCGCCGCTCGCGGCCGCGTGGTCGAAGGCGGTGGCCGCCGCCAGCGGATAGCCCAGCTCGCGCAGCGCCAGCGCGCGGTTCCAGTGGCCCGCGACCGCGCCGCCGACGATCGCGCGATCGGCGTGGGCCAGCGCGGCCTCGGCGTCGCCCGCGAGGATCGCCAGCGCCGCGCGATCGGCCGCGATCGCGGGCGCCGCGGGCAGCGCCTCGAGGATCGCCCGCGCGCGCTCCAGCTCTCCCGCGCTCGCCAGCGCCGCCGCGAGGGTCGCCTGCTCGCCGCGCCGCTCCAGCTCGGCGAGCACCGCCAGCGGCACCGTCTCGCGCGCCGCGCTGCCGCGATCGATCTGATACGGCCGATGCGCCGCGAAGGCGCCGCCGCTCAGCCGCACCTCGATCGCGCGATGTTCGGCGAGCGCGATCGCGACAGCCGCCTCGGGCGGGCGTGGCGTCGGTCGCGTCGTGCGCCACACGATCACCAGCGCCGCCGCCGCGGCCAGCGCCGCGCCCGCGACCAGCCACGCCCCGCGCCGCGGCGACCGCGTCATCGGCGCCCGCGCCTCGACCCTCGGCGCGCCCTGCACCGCCGCGTGGATCCCGACGGTGTCGCCGAGCAGGCCCTGGCACTCCTCGCAGGTCGCGAGGTGCTCGATCACGATCGGCTCGTCGGCCGGCGGCAGCTCGCCGTCGAAGTACGCGCTGACCTGCGCGCGGAGCTCGTCGTGGTTGCTGCTTGGCGTCATCGGGGCGCTCCGACGCTGGCGTCGGCGGTGAGGAGGGTACGCAACCGTTGACGCGCCCGCAGGATGCGGGTTCCCACGGTCGCTTTCGGTATGCCCAGTTGTGCCGCAATCTGCTGGTACGACAGCGCTCCGAACGCGAACAGCTCGAACGCCTCACGCAGCTCGGTCGGGAGATCGCCGAGGCGGGCGCGGATGTCGTCACCGTCGAGCTTCTCCCACCACTCCTCGGGCTCGCTGTCGCGCGCCGCGATCCGCTCCTCGTCGATCGGCAGCGCGGGCGTGGCGACGATCCCGGTCTGCTTGCGACGACAGCGATCGATGAAGCGGTTCTTCATCACCCGCGTCAGCCACGCGATCAGGTTGGTGTCGGCGGGCAGCTTCGCGAGCTGGAGCGCCGCGGTCATCAACACGTCCTGCACCAGGTCGTCGGGATCGAACTGGTGGCGACACAGCCGCTGCGCCAGATCGCGGAGGTAACCGCCGTGCTCGCGCGACACCTGCGCCAGCCGGCGGCGGGTCAGATCGTCGAGGGCGATCCCGCCCTGCCCCGACGTCGTCGCGGCGCTGGCTTGCGCTTTCTGCATGGGTATTCGAACGTGCGCTGGGGAACAACTCGCAGCCGCTGCGTTGGCCGGGTGCAGTGAACCCCCTCGCGAAGCTAACCACACGGAGACTGACAATGAAACCGCACCTGCTCGCCCTCGCCTCCTGCGGCGCGCTCCTCTTGTCCGCTTGTCCAGGCCCGACCATGACTGGCGGCGGTCCCCAGAAGCCCGGCTCGGGCGACCCGGAGCCGTGTCAGAAGGAGCTACCCGAGCTCGTCGACCACGTGAAGGGCGAGCCCCTCGGCGGCGGCCCCGACAGCGTCACGATCGTCGAGCCGGACGACGACGGCACGTCGTTCAACCTGTACGTCGTGAACCCGAAGGACGGCACGGTCGACGCCGCCGTGCGGGTCAACCGCGACGACACCGCGACGATCATCGACTACTTCGGCGATCGCGGCGCAGGCAGCATCATCCGACCGACCCCACCGCCGCCGCCGGGTGGCTGGGACCACCTGCGGTGGCTGCTCGGCATCGCGAGCCGCCACAGCCAGACGTGGGCCGGGCAGTGCAAGCCGCCGCAGCCGGAGATCCCGCGCGCGCTCGAGACCGAGGGCCCGCAGTAGCGCTACCATCGGCGCCATGCGTGCGCCGTTGGTGACGATCGCGATGCCGGCCTTCAACGAGGAGCACTACATCGAGGCGTGTATCCGCTCGGTGCAGGCCCAGGACTACCCGCGCGATCGCATCGAGATCCTGATCGCTGATGGCCGCAGCACCGATCGCACCCGCGAGATCCTGGCCGAGCTCGCGGTCGAGGATCCGCGCATCCGGGTCGTCGACAACCCCGAGCGGCTGCAGGCGGCCGGCCTCAACCGGCTGATCCGCGCCGCCCGGGGCGAGATCGTCGTGCGCATGGACGTCCACTGCGAGTACGCGCCGACCTACGTCCGCACCTGCGTCGAGACTCTCGACCAGACCGGCGCCGACAACGTCGGCGGCGCCCAGCGCGCCAAGGCCAAGACCGCGTTCCAGGAGGCGCTGTGCGCGGCGCTGCGATCGCCGGTCGGCGTCGGTGGCGCCCGCTACCGCGACGCCGAGGCCGAGGGCTTCGTCGACACCGTGTTCCTCGGCGCGTTCCGCCGCCGCATCTTCGAGAAGGTCGGCCTCTACGATCCCAAGGCGATCACCAACGAGGACGCCGAGCTCAACCAGCGGCTGCTGTCGTCGGGCGGATCGATCTATCTGTCGCGCGCGATCGAGGTCCACTACTACCCGCGTGACTCCTTCGCGACCTTGGCGAAGCAGTACTGGAAGTACGGCCGCGGCCGCGCCCGCACGCTGCTCAAGCTCGGGCGGTTCCCGACCTTGCGGCCGCTGATCCCGTTCGCGATGGTGGTCGGCGCCAGCACGCTCCTCTTGGTGCCGCCGCTGTGGCCGCTCGCGCCGCTGGCATTCGCGGGCTACGCGCTCGCGACCGGCGCCGAGGCGGTGCGGGTCGCGGCGCCGCTGGGGCCGCGCGGGATCGCCACCGCGTGGGCGATCTTCCCCGTGCTCCACGCGTCGCACGGCGCGGGCTTCGCGGGCGGGTTGCTGCGCTACTTGCGCCAGCCCGACTGGGGCGAGGTCGAGACGCTCGACGAGCGTCCGATCTTGCGCGCGGTCTGACGCTACGGCGGGCTTGGCAGGCTGACCCGATCGCCCTCGAGCGTGGCGCCGCCGCGCGCGATCAGCGCGGCCGCGCCCGCGCGCATGCGGCCGAGGACCTTGTCGCCGTGGCGCGAGAAGCCGAGCAGCTTGGCGGTCTCCTTGGCGAGCGCGGCGGATGACAGGCCGAGGTTGCGCTCGAGGACGATCAGCGCGGCGGCCGCGATCTCGGCGAGGGGCAGCTCATCGGCGTCGCGGCGGGTCTCGGCCGCTTCGTCCGGGATCCGGACGGTCGGCAGCGCCGCGGGATCCTGATCGCGGCGCCACACGACCTCGGGATCGTCGGGGCTGCCGACCTGGGCGTGGGACGCGGCGACCAGGCGGACGCGGTCGAGGACCTTGGCGGTCATGCGGCCGACGCCGAAGTAGGCGCCGACGCGGCGGGCCAGGAGGCTGGTGAGGATCGGCGCCTCGACGGCGAGGACGGTCTCGATGACCTTGGCGAGCTCGTCGGCGCGGGCCGGCTCGTAGAGATCGTCGGCGCGGCGGCGGCCGGCGGGGACCCCGGCCACGGCGTAGCGGGTGATCGCGGCGCGGGGGGAGGCGGGAGTTGGGGGGCGGGGCCGGGACGGTGACGGTGACGGTGACGGGCGCACGGCGGGAAGGGTTGGGTGGGTGGTGCGGCTGGGGCGGCGGCTGGCGCGGGCGGCAGCGATCGCGTTGGTGATCGCGTTGTGGACGCGCTGGAGCTCCTTGTCGCCGTCGTGGAACCAGTCGAGCGACCAGATGCGGTGGAGGCGCCAGCCGAGGTTGGTCAGGATCTGGGC
>JAYTAJ010001053.1:0-2807 GCA_043737575.1 Myxococcales bacterium
CTGGCGTCGTCGCCGGTGCCGGCGAGGCCGACCACCAGGCCGAAGCCGGTGAGCTCGTTCGAGCGCACGCCCTCGACGGTGGCGACGTCCTTCAGCCGATCGGCGGCGGCGGGCGCCGCGAGGATCGCGACGACCGAGAGCGTGGAGAGCAGGTGGCGCATGGATGTTCTTTCTGCGGCCTAAAACGGCCAGATCTTGGCGAGCATGCGGCTGCCCCAGGAGCGGCGCTGCTGATCGTTGATGTCGCCGCGGCCGGTCGACTCGATCTCGGCGTCGGCGATGCGCGACGACAGGATGGTGTTGTCCTCGGCGATGTCGCGGCGGCGCACGATGCCCGAGACGTAGAGGTGTTGCTCCTCGTTGCCGACCATCACGACCTTGGTGCCCTCGACGAACAGATCGCCGTTGCCGAGGACCCGGCGGACCCGCACCGGCAGGGTCGCCGACAGCTGGCCCTTGCGCTGGGTGGTGCCGGCGCCGGCGAAGTTCATCTCCGACTCGGTCGCGAACAGCTTCTCGGGATCCAGATCCGGGTACTTCTTCGTGAGCGTGGCGAGCAGGCCGATCGCGGCCGGCAGGCCGTAGGTGGCGGTGTCGCTCTTGTCGAGCTTGGTCGACGCCGCGCGGCTCGCGGTGTCGCGCTCGTCGATGCGGATGACCAGGATGTCGCCGACCCGGCTGGCGATGTCGTCCTCGAACAGGCCGTTGCCCTCGGCGTACAGGCTGCCCGAGCTGCCGCGCGGCGCCTCGCCGTAGTCGCCGGGATCGAAGGTGCGGCGCTTGGCCGCGTACGGCGCGACGTGGGTGGTGCAGGCCGCGGTGGCGAGCAGCGCCGCGATCGCGACGGTGCGCCTCACGGCACCTCGACGCGGACGCGGTCGGCGTCGATCAGCAGCCCCGAGGCGAAGTTGCCGTTGTCGAGGCGAACCCGCGCGGTCGTGCCGATGCGGGTCGACTGCTCGAGGCGGCCGCGGCTGGCGATCGAGATCGTGCCGTGGAGGACGGTGACCGCGACCGCGGTGCCGCGCGCGATCGCGGGCGGCGTGGTGAGGCGGGCGTCGTCGAGGACCTCGTCGGCGCGGATCGGCGCCGACACCCGCGCGCCGATCGCGGCGGTGCGGGCGGCGCGGCCGTCGACCGGACGGGTCTCCCACCGCACGTCGGCGGCGGTGACGATGGCGCCGGGCTCGAGATCGCGGGTCGCGATCGCGACCTCGGCGAGCGCGGCGATCGTGATCGGGACGAAGACGGTGCGGGCGCGCGCGCCGGTCAAGCGGACGCGCACGCTGACCCGGCCCGGCCGCGCCGCGGCGGGGAAGTCGATGTCGACCGTGGTCGGCTCGACGTCGAGCGCGGCCAGCCGCGGCGACAGGTGGATCGCGGTGATCGCCAGTGACGACGGCAGGCCGATCGCGGCGCGATCGACGATGATCGTCGACAGCGCCTCGGCGTCGCACGGCCGGACGCTGGCGGCGAGCGCGAGGATCGCGGCGGCGATCGCGGCGGTGCGGACGAGGCTCATCGCAGCTGCGCCGTCTGGCCGAGCATCTCGTCGGCCGCCTTGATGACGCGGGTGTTGATCTCGTAGGCGCGCTGGCCCGAGATCAGATCGATCATCTCTTCGACGACGTTGACGTTCGACAGCTCGATCGCGCCCTGCATCAGCGAGCCGGCGCCGCCGGTGCCGGGGGCGCCGAGCACGACCGCGCCCGACGCCGCGCTCTCGCGGAACAGGGTCTTGCCGAGCGGCGCGAGGCCGGCCGGGTTGGCGAAGCTGGCGACCTCGATCTGGCCGAGGTTCTGCGGCGCCGGATCGCCCGGGACGATCGCCGACACCGTGCCGTCGGGCGCGATCGTCACCGACTGCGCCTCGATCGGGATCGAGATCTCGCTCGCGAGCGGGTAGCCCTCGGTGGTGACCATGCGGCCCTCGGCGTCGCGCTGGAACCCGCCGTTGCGGGTGTACGCGACCTCGCCCGACGGCAGCTGGATCGGAAAGAAGCCGTCGCCCTCGATGGTCACGTCGAGGGCGTTGCCGGTCATGCGGACCTCGCCCTGGCTGTGCATGCGCTGGGTCGCGGCGATGCGCACGCCGAGGCCGACCTCGAGGCCGCTCGGCGCCTGGGCGCCGTTGCCGGTCGGGGCGCCGGCGCCGCGGGTGGTCTGGTACATCAGATCGGAGAACTCGGCGCGGCTCTTCTTGAAGCCCGACGTCGAGACGTTGGCGATGTTGTTGGCGGTGACGTCCAGCCGGGTCTGCTGGGCCTCCATGCCGCTAGCGGCGGTGGCGAGTGCGCGAAGCATGCGTTCCTCCTCGGAAGGTGGGGCGGGTCACTTGGGCCCGCCGAGCTCGCGCGCGGCGCGCGACTCGACGGTCGAGAAGCCCTCGATCAGGCGGAGCAAGGTCTCGTAGCTGCGCGACACCTTCACCAGATCGACGACGCCGCGGACGACGTTGACGTTGGAGCCCTCGAGCGCGCCTTGCATGACGCGCGGCGGCGGCTCGGTGGTGATCGGCGGGGTCTTGGCCGAGAACAGCGCGCCGCCCTCGCGGACCAGCGCGCCGCGATCGAACCGCACCAGCTCGAGGCGGCCGAGCTCTTCGCCGTCGCCGAACACCGCGCCGTCCTCGGCGATGGTGACGTTGGCGGTGCCCTCGGGCAGCTGGATCGGGATGCCGCCCTGACCGCGCACGGTGGCGCCGTCGGGGGTGCGGAGGATGCCCTCGGGATCGCGCTGCAGCGCGCCGGCGCGGGTGTAGCGGACGCCGTCGGGCGTGGTGACCGCGAGGTAGCCGTCGCCGTCGA
>JAYTAJ010001054.1:0-6407 GCA_043737575.1 Myxococcales bacterium
GCGGCCGCACTTCATCAAGATCAGCGACGTGCTGACCCGCGGCATCGCGCGCTCGACGATCAAGCGCGAGATGCTCCGCTCGCTGAAACACATCGCCGACACCATCGACGCGGTGGTCGTCGCCGAGGGCATCGAGACCATCGACGATCTGATCGCGCTGCGCGAACTCGGCATCCGCTACGGCCAGGGCTACTACCTGGCGCGGCCGGGCCCGCCGTTCCCGCGGGTGAAGTCGAGCGTGCGGCGATCGATCCTCGCGCTCGGCGTCCGCGGCCCGCTGCCCGCGCCGCCCGCCGATCTGGAGCTCGACGATCTCGATCCCGATGAGCTCGACGCCGCCGACCTCGAGCCCGACGTCGCCCGCGGCTCGGGCGAGTTCCCGGTCCACGACCCGGTCGGCCTCGGCTTCGGCTCGGGGCCCGCGCGGTCGCAGCCGCTGGTCGAGGCGCTGCGGCCGCTGGTCGACGACGACGGGCTGCCCGATCCGCTCGACGCGGTGCCGCAGGTCGGTGACTCGGGCGAGGACACCCAGCCGCACCGTCCCGGGTCGTGGCGCCAGCGCCGCCCGACCCCGAGCGCGATGACCGCCAGCCAGCGACCACTGATCGAGAGCTTGCGACGCAAGGACGATGAGGTGGCGGTAGCGGTCGAGATCGCGCCCAAGCCTGATCTAAACTAGCCAACCCGGATGGACAAACCGACCTTCCACAAGCTCCTCGCGTTCGGCGTCGAGCGCGGCGTTTCGGATATCCATTTCGAGGTCGGCTATCCGCCGCACTATCGCCTGCACGGCGAGCTGCTCGGCGCGATCAAGGTCGCGCCGCTGACGCCGGTCGACACCGAGACCATCGCCAAGATCATCCTCGAGGAGCGCGGCGCGGTCGTCGACTTCACCCGCCGCTTCGGCGAGATCGACGTGTCGTACTCGCTGGCCGCGCGCGGTCGGTTCCGCGCGTCGATCTTCCGCCAGCGCGGCGCGGTCGGCATCGTGATGCGCCTGATCCCGGTGCAGATCGCGTCGATCGATCAGCTCAACCTGCCGCCGGTGCTCGCCGAGATCGCCGACACCCGGCGTGGCCTGATCCTCGTCACCGGCGCGACCGGCAACGGCAAGACGACGACGATCGCGGCGATGCTGCGCTACATCAACGACACCCGCCACGCCCACATCATCACGATCGAAGATCCGATCGAGTACCTGCACGAGCCCGGCAAGTGCATGATCATCCAGCGCGAGGTCGGCACCGACACCGAGACCTTCCGCGACGCGCTGGTCGCGGCGATGCGCCAGGATCCCGACGTGATCATGGTCGGTGAGATCCGTGATCGCGATACCGCGGCGACGTGCTTGAAGGCGGCGGAGACCGGCCACCTGGTGATCTCGGCGATCCACACGCCCGACGCGGTGTCGACGATCCAGCGCTACGTCGGCCTGTTCGAGCCCGACGCCCAGGACGTGACCCGCGAGCGCCTCGGCGATTGCCTGCAGGCGGTGGTGTCGCTGCGGCTCATGGTCGCGAAGGAAGGCCGGCGGCGGCTGCCCGCGGTCGAGATCCTGCGGGTGACACGGACGATCCGCGAGTGCATCCGCGCGTCGGGTCGACTCACCGACATTCCGGAGATGATCCGCAAGGGCCGCGATCTGTACTCGATGCAGCTGTTCGATCAGCACCTGCTCGACCTGGTCAACACCGGGCTGATCTCGATGGAGACCGCGATCTACGCCGCGTCGAATCCCGAGGAGCTCGAGCGGTCGCTGCGGATCGAATGATCGCCTGGCGTTTCGCTGCGTGGTCGGCGCTGACGGTCGACGAGCTGTATCGGATCCTGGTGCTGCGGCAGCGGGTGTTCGTCGTCGAGCAGACCTGCCCGTACCTCGACGCCGACGGCTACGACGCCCGCGCCGATCACCTGTGGACCGACGACACCGACGGCGTGACGGTGCGCGCGTGCCTGCGCGGGTTCGGCCCGGGCGTGAAGTACGCCGAGGCCAGCCTCGGGCGGATCGCGACGGCGCCCGAGGCCCGCGGCACCGGGCTCGGCCGCGCCCTCGTCGTCGAGGGGCTGGCCTGCCTCGAGGCGGCGCACGGCAACGTCGCGGTGCGGATCGGCGCCCAGCGCTACCTCGAGCGGTTCTACGGCGAGGTCGGGTTCGTGACGGTGTCGGAGCCCTACCTCGAGGACGGCATCGTCCATGTCGAGATGGTGCGACCGGCGCGCGCGTGATCGATCCGCGGCGCGGGCTCGCTCGTAGGCGCGCCATGAAGCTCCTCCTGATCGCGTTCGCCCTGACCTTCGGACTCGCCGCCTGCGGAGGCAAGAGCAAGCCGGCCGACGCGCCCGAAGCCAAGAAGGCCAGCCTCTACGTCCGCCTCGGCGAGAAGGCGGCGATCGAGTCGGTGGTCGACAAGTTCATCGCCAACGTCGTCGCCGACGATCGCATCAACAAGTTCTTCACCGGCCTCGACGCCGAGGCGGTCGCGAAGTTCCGCAACAACCTGGTCGATCAGGTGTGCGCGGCGACCGGTGGCCCGTGCGAGTACAAGGGCAAGGACATGGTCACGGTCCACACCGGGATGAACATCACCGAGGAGCAGTTCGACGCCACCGTCGAGGATCTGGTCGCGTCGCTCAACGAGCACCAGGTGCCGCAGGCCGAGCAGGACGAGCTGCTCGGCGCCCTCGCGGCGATGAAAGGCGATATCGTCGGCAAGTGAACCTCTGTGTGTTCCTGGCCAGCGGTCGCGGCGTCGATCCGATCTACGCCGAGGCGGCGCGCGCCGCGGGCACCGCGATCGCGACGCGAGGCTGGCGGCTGATCTACGGCGGCGCCCATCGCGGCCTGATGGGCGAGCTCGCCGACGCGGCGCTCGCGGCTGGCGGTGAGGTGATCGGCGTCCTGCCGCGCGATCTGGCGGCGCGCGAGATCGCCCACCTCGGCCTGACGTCGCTCGAGCTGGTCGACTCGATGGCGCAGCGCAAGGATCGGATGTTCACGCTCGCCGACGGCTTCCTGACCTTGCCGGGCGGCTACGGCACCCTCGACGAGACCTTCGAGGCGCTGACCGCGGCGCAGCTCGGGCATCACGCCAAGCCGATCGTGGTGTGGGACGTCGCCACCTACTTCACGCCGATCGCGGCGTGGCTCGACGGTGCGGTCGCAGCGGGTCTGGTCGCGCCCGCCCATCGCGCGCTGTTGTCGGTGCATCGCGAGCTGTCGACGGCGCTCGACGCGGTGGCGGTGAGTCCCACACAGGCCGACACCGCGCGCCTCGTCACATAGCGATCCCGCTGATCCACAGTCGGTGTACCGTCGCTGCGCCATGAAGCTCT
This sequence comes from Myxococcales bacterium, assembly GCA_043737575.1. Lineage (GTDB taxonomy): Bacteria > Myxococcota_A > Polyangia > Haliangiales > Haliangiaceae > UBA2376. The sequence continues at coordinate 3,334 of JAYTAJ010001054.1, forward strand.
CCGGACTCCTGCTCCCTTTCGCGTTCGTGCTCGGATCGCTGGCGGCTTGTGGCGACGACGGCGGATCGACGCCGCTCGACGCGGACAACGACGCGCCGCCCAACGTCGACGCCGCGACCGATGCGCCGATCGACGCGCCGATCCCGATCCCGGCGTTCCGCAATCCGGTCGACATGACCGACCTCGAGCTGGCGCGCGCCGCGGCGCTGCGGCTCGGCGTCGGCTCGAGCGAGAACTGCGATGGCTGCCACGCGCTCACCGCCGTGACCTTCCAGCGCTGGCTCACCGAGACCATCGCCGCCGACGCGTGCTTCACGACGCTGACGCCGACCAGCGCGGCCCAGGCCAAGGGCCTGCTCGACTGCTTCCGCAGCGCGACCGGCGAGCCCTACGATCCCAACCGCCTCGGCATCTACACGACCGGCGCCGGCCTCGCGTGGTTCGACGCGATCACCAAGATCGCCTACGGCAGCGAGGCCGAGACCGAGTGGGCCGAGTGGACCGAGCGCGTGCGGATGCCGCGCGGCACCGCGCCGCTGTTCACCCAGGCCGACTTCGACATCGTCGCCGAGTGGTTCGCGCGCCGCTTGCCGCAGCTCAACGTCGTGCTCAACGACGTCCCGCCGCCCGAGGGCTGCACGGAGATGATCTCGCCCGACATCGCGACCCACGTCACCGCGATGCAGACCCAGGGCTGGGAGGCGCTCAACCGCGAGGACGGCATCACGATGTTCGGCTGCGCGAGCGCGTCGACGCCGCTCGACTGTCTGTCGACCTATCCGCTGTCGACCGCGAACACCTGGAGCGCGCGCTGGGGCGAGGCGGCGCCGTCGGCGAAGCTGCGCATCCTGCACCAGTACAACTATCGCTCGAGCTTCTGGACCCGCAGCTCGGCCGACGGTCGCTACGTCGCGCACGGCGGCGGCCCGGGCGGCTCGACGTTCATCGATCTGCAGCGCGCCTACGAGATCCCGTCGGACGCGGCCTACGATCCCGGCTTCTTCCCCGACAACTCCGGCTTCGTGATGCAGGGCGGCAACCGGCCGTGGTGCCGGCAGTCGCTGCTCAACGCCAACCCGACGCAGATCACCTTCAACGAGGCGCTGTGCAGCAGCGTCAGCGTGGTCAGCCTGTACCAGCACCTCGGCGCGGTGCGCGGCGGTGACTACTGGGCGGTCGCGGGTCAGTTCGTCAGCGACAGCGGCGGCGGCGAGCCCGGCTCGAACTTCAGCGCCAGCAGCCGCAGCGATCTGACGCCGATGATCTGGAACGGCACCAACTACGTCCCGCGCACCGAGATCTCGATCGCGACGCCGTTCGAGGGCGACACCATCATGTCGCCGTCGGCGAAGCTCCTGCTCAGCCGCAAGACGTTCATGGGCCAGCAGGCCGGCTTCAGCGTGCGCAAGCTCAACGCGGTGCCGAACGGCAACACCTACGACGTCACGATCCCGGTCGTCGCCGAGTACTGCGTGCGCGGCGGCAAGCCGGCCTACAGCTACGACGAGCGCTGGATCACCTATCACCACTGGGTCGAGGCCGGCGACTGGCAGGCGCTCGGCTACGCGAGCGCGACCGATCCCGAGTTCGTCGCGCGCCGCCAGGCCGGCACCGCGAACGTGTTCATGATCGACTCGCTGACCGGCGTCTCGATCCGCGTGACGCACATGAACCCGGGCCAGTCGGCGCTGTTCCCGCACTTCCGCAGCGACGGCTGGCTGTACTTCATCGTCAAGGACGACGCGACCCCGAACCACGAGATCGTCGTCGCCAGCGACGCCGCGCTCGTCTACGAGTGACGCGCAGCGCTGTCGTACACGTCCGCACACCGACGTGAGGCGCAGCGGTCGCACGCCGCCAGCTCGCATCAGCGAGATCGCCCCGGCTTTTTGTCGACACCTGCGGCGGCGCGCGCGACGCTGCCGCCATGTTCCTGCGTGCCGTCTGCGCTGCCTCGATCGCGATCGCCCTCGTCGCCTGCAGTGGTGACGGCGGCTCGTCTCCCGACGCTCCCGATCCGATCGACGCCCAGGAGATCGACGCGTTCGTGATCCCGCTCCTGCGCAACCCGGTGACCTTGACCGACGAGGAGCTGGCGCCGCAAGCCGCGCGGTTGCTCGGCGAAGGTGGCGCGGTGAACTGCAACCGCTGCCACGCGCTCACTCGCGATCGCCTGCGCGGCTGGGCCGACGAGTCGAACCTCGCGGTGACGAACTGCCTGGCCAACACCGCGCCCGTCACCCAGGGCGAGGCCGCCGCGATCGTCGACTGCTTTCGCGCCCAGCCCGGCGTCGTCACCTCGGGCTGGCCGCCCGGTCACCTCGGCATCTACACCACCGCGGCGCGGCTCGAGTGGTTCCGCTACGTGTGGCGGCTGGCGTTCGGCGTCGACGGCGACGCCCAGCTCGCGATGTTCCAGGGCGAGGCGGCGATGCCGCGCGGCGACAACACGCCGTTCACCCAGCCCGAGTTCGACCTCGTCGCCGAGTGGTTCGCGCGCGGCCTGCCGCGGCTCGACTTCGTGATCCCGCCCGATCCGCTGCCGACCGACTGCACCACCTCGATCTCCGCCGAGGTCCCGACCCACGTCGACACCATGGCGGCGCAGGGCTGGCGCGCGCTCAACGCCGAGCGCGGCCTCCTGATGTTCGGCTGCGCCGGCGCCACCAACCCGCGCGGCTGCTTGACCGACTTCCCGAGCGTCGCGGCCGAGACCTTCAGCCTCGACTGGGACAAGCCGGTCGTCGGCCAGGCGATGCGGATCTTGCGCACCAACCTGTACTCGTCGAGCTACTGGAGCCGCAGCTCGGCCGACGGCCGCTACTTCGCGACCGGCGGCTCGTCGTCGCAGAGCCAGACCTATCGCTCGACGGTGATCGACCTCGAGCAGAGCCGCGAGATGCCGGCGGCGGCGCAGTACGACCCCGGCTTCTTCGCCGACAACTCCGGCTTCGTCATGCAGGGCGGCGGCGGCGGCGGCTCGGCGAAGTTCTGCGACCAGTCGCTGCTCGCCACCAGCCCGGCGATGATCACGTTCACCGAGCCGCAGTGTCGCGCGACCAGCGCGGTCGGCC
>JAYTAJ010001055.1:0-14598 GCA_043737575.1 Myxococcales bacterium
CAGGCGTTCCGGCTGGCCCTCGGCGGCGCCATCCCCGACACCGCGATCGACTACACGATCATCGCGCTGTTCGGCGCGGCGTTCCTGCGCGAGCGCTATCCCGAGCTGCTGCGCGCGCGCTTCAAGCTCACCGACATCGCGGCGACCCCCGACGCGGTCCTGGCCGATCTCGGCCGCCGCCGCGGCTGCCTCCTGCCCGGGGGCGTCATCGATGTGCACAAGGCCTCCGAGCTCCTGGTCCACGAGTTCCGCGCCGGCCTGATCGGCCGCATCAGCCTCGAGACGCCGCCCGGTTAGTCGCGCACCGCGACCAGGCTGCGGGTGATCAGCTCGGTCAGCGCGTCGAGCACGCGCGCCATCGCCAGCCCGTCGGGTCGGTAGAACGCCGCGGCGTGGGTCGCCGCCTCGACCGCATGCTGGACCACGAACCGCGTCGCCTCGAGATCCGGCAGCGGCCGCAGCTCGCCGCGCCGCCGCTCCAGCTCGTCGGCGAACACCGCGGCGATGGTGTCGCGCAGCGCCTGTACGGTCGCCCGCCGCCGGGTCACGTCGACGTGCTCGAACAGCTGCTGGTGCAGCGCCGGATCGCGCGGCGTCGCGACCAGCGCCTCGAGCAGCGCCCGCATCGCGATCGGCAGCGGCGCCGCCGCGTGATCGGCGAGCGCGCCGCGCACCGCCACCAGCGTCTCGGCCGCGACCCGCTCGATCAGCGCGCCGACGATCGCCTCCTTGCCGGCGAAGTAGCGGTACAGCAGCGCGACGTTCACGCCGGCCCGCGCCGCGATCCGGTTCGTCGTCGCGGCCGCGACGCCGTCGTCGCGCAGCAGCTCCTCGGCCGCGGTGAGGATGGCGTCGCGGCTGACCAGCGCCCGCCGCTGCCGCGGCGCGACCCGCGCCTTGGTGCGATCGCGCGGCGGCACGCCCCACGCTACCGCAAAACCAAGTCATCGCCGCCGCGCGCGGCCCGCGCCGTCGACGATCGCGACGTCTGGACCTGAGTCGTCGCGGTCGGCGCCCGCGGCCATCCTGGCGTCATGTCAACTCCACCATCCGTCGCGCTCGTCACCGGCGCCTCGTCCGGCTTCGGCGCCGCCATCGCCGCCCGCCTCGCCGCCCGCGGCCTCCGCGTCTTCGGCACCAGCCGCAGCGGCGCCGCCACCACCGCCGCGATCACCATGCTCGCCCTCGACGTCGATCGCGACGACTCGGTGCGCGCCTGCTTCGCCGCGCTGCATCGCGACACCGATCGCCTCGATCTCGTCGTCAACAACGCCGGCCGCGCCATGGTCGGCGCCTGCGAGGAGACCAGCGCCGACGAGGCCCGCGCGCTGTTCGAGACCAACCTGCTTGGCGTCATGCGCGTCACCAGCGCCGCGCTACCGACGATGCGCGCGCAGCGCCGCGGCCGCGTCGTCAACCTCGGCTCAGCCTCGGGCTTCGTCGGCGTCCCGTTCCACGGCGTCTACGCCGCCACCAAGCACGCCCTCGCCGGCTACAGCGAGGCCTTGCACCACGAGGTCCGCGACTTCGGCATCCAGGTCTCGCTGATCGAGCCCTCGGCCCACCGCACCGCGATCCAGATGGTGCGGCCGCGCGCGCTGCTCGCGCCCTACGATCACGGCCGCGCCACCGTCGAGGCGATCATCCGCGCCCAGATCGACGCCGGCCCCGATCCCGAGCGCGTCGTCGACGCCGTCGTCCGCGCCGCCACGGCGCGTTCGCCGCGCCTCCGCTACCGGGTCGGCGCCAGGTCCGTCCTCGGCGCGTGGGCCCGCCGCCTGCTCCCCGACCGCGCCTTCGCCGCCTTCGTCCGCCGCGAGTTCCGCCTCGCGACCGACCCGCGCTCACGGTAGGCAGAGCTGGCCGTGGACCTCGGTCACGATGTGGTCCGCGACGTTCTTGCCACTGACGAAGAAGTAGCCTGTCGCGTCGGCGTATCGACCCGTGCCGCCGAGGATGACCTGCAGGGCCGTGATGGCGCCGCTCGCGGCGGTGCCGGTGGTGACGTTCACGACGCCAGTCTCGCGGGTGAAGATCGTGCCGCGGCGATTGACGTACTGGAAGAGCCCGCTGTAGCTGAGCCAGCCCGGCGAGGTGCTGGGGCCGGGCGCGGTGCTGTCGGCGCGGAAGTGCGTGCTCGCGCGCAGCCCGTGGCCGCGCAGCTCGCCGAGGAAGCAGCTCGGCTCGCCCTCGTGGCACCCCGTCGTCACCCGATCTTCCACCAGCTCGCCGCGGACGCCGCGGCACCGCGCGCCCGCGTCGCTGTCATCCACGTCATTGTCGAGATCGCCGACGGGCTCATCCTCGGCAGTCGCCGAGCCCGGCGCGGCGACCGTGGCAGTCAGCGTGGCGGCCAAGGCGAGCATCCATGTCCTGTGTGTCATTGCATCCTCCGTAGTTGGAGTCACACCGTAGGCGACGCCAGGAGTCCGCGATAGAGCCACTTCGGGCCCGGCCGAAGGTGCCACTTTCGCGGGCCGGTCAGGCCCGCGCGCCAGCGTAGATCTCGGCGAAGGCGCGCACGCCGGCGCGGAGGTCGCGCTCGTTGAGGCTGGCGTAGCCGAGGATGAGCCCGGCCCGCCGCGGCGGCCGCAGGTAGTACGGCGCGAGCGGATAGATCCCCACGCCGCTGGCCGCCGCGCGCGCGGCGAGCGCGGGGACCGCGGTGGCGGCCAGGCCGCGGAGGTAGACGACGACGTGCAGGCCGGCCTCGGCGCCGACCACCTCGACCTGATCGCCCAGGGACTGGTGCAACGCCTCGAGCAAGACGTTGCGCCGCGCGGCGTACTGCCCCCGCACCCGCCGGAGGTGACGCTCGAAGTGGCCCTCGCCGATGAAATCCGTCAGCACCTCCTGCTCGAAGGTCGGCGTCGCGTAGTCCATCAGGAACTTGAGCGCGGTCGCGACCGGCACCAGCGCCTCGGGCACGACGAGATAGCCGACGCGCAGCGACGGGAACAGCACCTTCGAGAAGCTGCCCACGTACAGGACGCGATCGGCGCGGTCGAGGCCCTGCAGCGCCTCGACCGGCCGGGTGTCGAAGCGAAACTCGCTGTCGTAGTCGTCCTCGATCAGGTACGCGCCGCGCTGCTCGGCCCACCGCAAGAGCTGGAGGCGGCGATCGAGCGGCAGGATCCCGCCGAGCGGAAACTGGTGCGACGGGGTGACGTAGGCCAACCGCACCGAGCCCCGCTGCGGCAGCGCTGCCACGTCGAGCCCGTCGGCGTCGACCGGCACCGGCACCAGCCGCGCCCCGAACCCGAGGAACGCCTGCCGCGCCGCCTGATAGCCCGGCTCCTCGACGACGACCCGATCGCCGCGGTCGACCAGCATGCGCGCGGCGAGGTCGATGGCCTGCTGGGTGCCATTGACGATCACCACCTGCTCCGCGGTGGCGCGGACGCCACGCGCGCGACGCAGGTAGTCGGCGATGACCTCGCGCAGCGGCGTGAAGCCCGCGGCCCGGCCGTAGCCCAGCGTGCGGGTCGACATGGCCCGCACCCGCCGCGTCACCAGGCGCGACCACAGCGCCTGCGGGAAGTTCTCGAGCGAGGGCCGGCCGTAGCGAAAGTCGTACGGCAACGGCCGACCGGGCGGCGGGCTCCCGGGCGCGGGCAACGGGCGCGCCGCGACCACGGCCTGGGCGTGGCGCGACAGGCGGATCGCGATCGGCGGCGACGACGACGGACCGCGCCGCTGCTCGCGGATCTCGGGATCGGGCAGCGAGCCGGACACGTACGTCCCCGAGCCACCGCGGCCCTCGATGTAGCCCTCGCCGAGCAGCTGGTCGAACGCGGCCAGGACGACGTTGCGCGACAGCCCGAGCTCGGCCGCGAGCCGGCGGCTCGACGGCAACCGGCCGCGCGGACGGAGGCGACCGTCGAGGATCGCGGAGCGCAGGCCGCGGTACAGCCGTTGGTTGAGGGCGCCGTCCCCTTCCAGCCCGACCAGGATCAACGCGGCGGACACCCACCCGGCATCGCGGCGATCCACGCGGTGATCAGCGCGACGCCCTCGTCGTGCACGAGGTTGCGGCCGAGCTCGGGCATGCGGATCTCGGGCGCGGTCGCGTTCATGCGGAACACCAGGATCGACTGCGCGGGCATCCCGGGCACGATCCCGTAGAGGAGCCCGCCGGAGCCGGGGCCGGCGGCGACGGGCGTCTTGCACACGCCGATCATCTCGGGGTTGGTCTGCCCGATCGACAGGTCGAGGCCCGAGGTCCGCGCCGCGCCGCGCGGGGTGTGGCAGTGGGCGCAGTTGATGTCGAGCCAGGCCCGGGCCCGGGCGTCGAGCGACGCGCCGGCGTCGTCGATCGCGGGATCGATCGGCCACGTCGTCGGATCGGCGGGCGCGCCGGTCAGCACGCCGGCCGCGACCAGCCCCTCGAGCTGGCCGTCGCGATTGAGGTGCCGCGCCCGCGGCCCGAGCGGCCCGAGGACCTCGTCGTGCTCGCCGTGGCAGTTGAGGCACTGGTTGGTGTTGGGCACGACGTAGCCGTTGGTCCGCGCGGTGCCGTCGTCGTGGATCCAGCTGGCGTCGATGGTCGCGCCCGCGATCGTCAGCTCGGCGTCGCTGGCGTCGGGCCGGTAGACGTACGACCCGGCGTGCCAGCCATCGGCCTGGTGCAGCAGCACCCGGGTCTCGAGCAGCCGCCGCCCGGCCGCGGGCGAGCGCCGATCGACCGCGTAGGCGAACGTCTTCACCAGCATCGATCCGACCGGCAGCGTGAACGCGTCGGGATCGCGCCACGCCACCGCCTCGCCGGGCGGCACGTACAGCCACCGCAGCTTGTCGGTGTAGTCGGAGAACAGCGGCACCACCAGATCGAACGGGTGCAGGTCCGCGGCGGCGTCCTGGGCCGCGAGGTCGTCGAACAAGCGATACGTCGACAGCTGGCGGCACAGCCCGGTCGCCGGCATCACCGGTCCGGTGCCGGGCGCGACGACGCAGTCCGGCCTGGCGTCGGGGCTGGCCGCGCCGTCGTCGCCACAGCCGATCCACACCGCGAGCGCGCCCGCGATCGCGACGCGATTCACGGCAAGGTCACGGCCGGGAGCGCGGGCAGATCGCAGGCGTGGGGCGCGGCGTCGGTGGTCGGCGTCGGGCCGTTGCCGAGCGGCACCTGCAGGTTGCCGAAATCGGTCAGCGTGTTGTTCCGCAGGCAGATCTTGTACTGCGCCAGCAATTGCCCGGTGCCGTCGACCTTGGCCGGATCGGCATCGCCGTCCCAGATCACCGACGGCACCATCAGGTTGCCCGCGCTCTGGCCCATCTCGAGCAGCGCCATCACGATCAGGAAGCCGAGCGGCCCCGACGGCATGGTCGCGACGCCGCGGATGTCGTTGTCGTGGATGAAGATCGCGTCGGAGAACGGGTTGTAGTTCGGGTCGGTGAACTGCCGCATCGTCAGGTTGTAGCCGGCGATTCCGATCTGCAGGCTCGAGTGATTCTCGATCACGTTGTCGAAGATCTCGACCTGGTGACCGGCGAGCAGGATGACGCCCGACCCGGTCGGCACCTCGGCGACGATGTTGCCGTCGGGCGCGAAGTTGAGCGTGTTGTTGTCGATGATCTGGTTGTCGAAGACCCGCGTGCCGGCGCCGTTGGCGATCTGCAGGCCGGGCAGCGAGAACACCAGCACGCCGCCGGTGTTCTTGGTCGCGGTGTTCGCGTAGACGTCGGCCCGCGTCGAGTTCTCGATCTCGATGCCGGCGACGTTGTCGTGGGCGAGGTTGCGGCGGACGATGATGTTGTCCGACTGGCCGACGTAGATGCCGGCGTCCGACGCGCCGCGGGCCTCGCTGTCCTCGATGAGGACGTTCTGGCACTGCACCGGGTAGATGCCGTAGGCGCCGTTTTCGGCCCGCGGCGCGCCGGTCCACGCGGTGCGGACCTCGCGCACGGTGACGCCGTCGACGCCCTCCCACTTGAGCGCGTCGCCCGGGGTGTCGATGACCGCGAGCCCCTCGACCCGCGATCGATCGCCGGTGATGAGCACGCCCTGGGCGCCGGTCGACGCGGCGAACGACAGCACCGAGCCGTTGTCGCCCTTGCCGGTGCCGAGCAGCGTGACGCCGCTGACCGTGAGGCTGAGATCGCGATCGAGATCGTAGCGGCCCTGGCCGAACCCGATCGTGTCGCCGTCCTGGGCCTGGAGGAACGCGGTGAGCACCGCCTCGCCCGACGCACCGGCCTCGAGCCGCGTGCAGGTGCCGGTCACGCCCTCGCAGGGGTGAGGGGCGGTGGCGCCGTCATCGCCGCACCCGACCAGAGGAGCCGCGGCGGCCAGCACGAGAGCGACGGTTCGGAGCTGCATGGAGCGAAGGTGCCCCGGCCGCCGGTCGCGGTCAACAATGGATCAGGAAAGCTCCTTCCGGATCGACTCGATGACCTCGGCGTAGCTCGTGCTCTTCACGACCTCGGCCAGCTCGGCGGTGTAGCGCGCGATCAGATCGGACCGGCCGCGCGCGACCGCGTCCTTGCGGGCGTGGGACAGCGTGACGAAGGCACGCTCGGCATTGACGAAGTACTCGACCACCGCGATCACCAGCCGCGCCGCCGACGACGTCACCGAGCGCGACGCGTCGGAGAACACGAAGCGGCGGCCGTCGCTGTTGACCACCGCGACCTCGACGGTCGCCATCGCGTCGAGGCCGGCCTTCCTGACCTTCGACTCGAGCGCCGCCGACATCGTGAAGCCGGCGAACTGGATCGACTTGAGCGACTGGTACTCCTTGGCGTAGCGACCGACCATCGCGCCCCACAGCGCGTCGACCGGGCCGACGCCCTCGCCCTCGATCGACGTCGCGGTGCCGTTCTCGGTGACCTCGACCAGCACCCGGCTCGCCAGCTCGGGGACCTCGTTGACCTCGAGCCGCTGCAGGCGGAGCTCGAGGTAGCCGTTACCCAGGATGCGGCGGATCAGATCGACGTTCTCGGCGGGGCTCCTGATCATGGGCTGAGGGTAGCGCACTCGGAGCGGCGCGGCCGGATGGGTCTCGCGCTGGGACCCGCGTCACGCTGCGCTATGGTGCCGCCGATGTCGGCCCGCCTCGCGATCCTGTCGGCGCACGTCGACGGGCTGCGCGCCTGCCGCGCGTGTCCGCAGATGATCGGGCCGTCGGTGAGCGGCGGACCGGTGCTGTCGCGCGTCATGCTGATCGGCCAGGCCCCGGGCGCTCGCGAAGGCCCCGCGCAGAAGCCGTTCGCGTGGACCGCGGGCAAGACCCTGTTCGGCTGGTTCGGCGGCCTCGGCGTCGACGAGGCGACGTTCCGCGCCGGGGTCTACATCGCCGCGGTGTGTCGGTGCTTCCCGGGCAAGGGCGCGAAGGGCGGCGACCGGGTGCCTGCGCCCGACGAGATCGCGCGGTGCGGCCACCACCTCGCCGCCGAGGTCGCGATCCTCCGGCCGGCGCTGGTGATCCCGGTCGGCAAGCTCGCGATCGCCCAGGTGCTGCCCGGCGCGACGCAGCTGGTCGACGTGGTCGGCGCGATCGTGTCGACGCGGTTCCACGGCCAGCGAGTCGACGTCGCGCCGCTGCCGCACCCGTCGGGAGCGTCGACCTGGCACCGCACCGAGCCGGGCAAGACCCTCCTGGCCCGGGCCCTCGCGGCGATCGGTGACCACCCGGCGTTCGCGCGCGTGCGTCGCGGTTCGCGGTAAGAACGCGCCATGTCCGCCGTCGCCGATCTCCTGTGCGAGCTGATCCGGATCCCGACCCATCACGCGGCGCGGCCCGAGGACGCCGGCGACGAGCTGGCGCTGTGTCGGTTCGTCGCGCCGCTCCTGGCCGCGCGCGGCGCCGACGAGGTCGTCGTCGAGCCGTGCCCCCGCGGCGCGGGCGGACCCGGCGGCTACGTGTTCGCGCGCTGGGGCACGCCGCGGACGATCGTCAACGCCCACGTCGACACCGTCCCCGCCAACACCGGCTGGTCTCACGATCCATGGACGCCGCAGCGCGACGCCACCCGCATCGCCGGCCTCGGCAGCGCCGACACCAAGGGCGCGATCGCCGCGGCGATCTGCGCGCTCGATCGCGGCCGGCCCAAGGACGTCGGCCTCCTGTTCTCGGGCGACGAGGAGCACGGCACCGCATCGGTGCACGCGTTCCTGGCGTCGCGCCACCGCGTCGGCGTCGAGCGCGCGATCGTGTGCGAGCCGACCGCGCGCAAGGCCGGCGTCGCGCACCGCGGCGTGCTCGCGTACCGCGCCAGCGTGCGCGGCATCGGCGGCCACTCGTCGCGAGCCGATCACCTGCCCGCGCCGATCGTCGCGATGGCGCGGCTCGCGGTCGCGCTCGACGACCTGGGCCGGGCCCACCGCGATCGCGGCCCCGACGGCATGAAGGGCCTGTGCATGAACGTCGCCGGCCTCGACGGCGGCGTCGCGTTCAACGTCATCCCGACCGGGGCCGGCCTGACGTTCTCGGTGCGGCCGTGGCCGGGCTTCGATCGCGCGGGCTGGGAGGCGACGCTGCACACGGCGGCGGCGGCGATCGATCCGACGATCGCGCTCGCGTGTCAGGTCGATCACACGCCGTTCGGCGGCGACGACGCAGCGCCCGCGGCGCTGCGCGCGCTGATCGCGGCGCGGGTCGACGGCTTCGTCGCCCTCGACTTCTGGACCGAGGCGGCGCTGTACCAGGAGGCCGGCATCGGCGCGGTCGTGGTCGGCCCCGGCGACATCGGCTGCGCCCACGCCGCCGACGAGTGGGTCGCGATCGCGGATCTCGACTGGGCGGTCGAGCTGATCGCGGGCGTCTACGAGGCGAGCCATGGTCGAGACTGATCCCGCCGATCTGGTGCTGCGGTTCCTGACCAGCATCGGCCGCCCCGCCGAGGCCCAGCAGTACCTCGACCTGTTTCGCGCCGAGCATCCCGAGCGGTTCGCGATCATCCACGTCGCCGACGCGGTGGTGCGCCACGCCGCCGACGCGCTCGCGGTCGAGCTGCGCTACCTGGTCGAGCTCGGGCTGCGACCGGTGCTGGCGTTCGGCGCGATCGAGCCGGGCGGCGCGGCCCGGGCCGCCGAGCGCGTCGCCGCGGCGCTGGCGCCCGCCGTCACCACCCGCGTGATCGGCGCGCCCGATCCGGCGGCGATCCGCGCCGCGATCGCCGCGGGCGCGCTGCCGCTGTGCGTGATCGATCGCGACGACGGCGACGCCGATCGCCGGTTCGACGCCCTCGCCGACCTCGCCGCCGCGCTCGGCACCCGCCGCATCGTGTTCGTGACCCGCCGCAGCGGCCTGCAGCCGACCGGCGGCCGCGCGATCTCGCTGATCGATCTGTCGACCGAGGCCGCGGGCTACCTCGCGCCCGGCGCCCTGCCCGCCGATCAGCAGAAGCTGCTCCGTCAGATCGTCCGCGTGATCGGCCGGGCGCCGCTGACCGTCAGCGTCACGTCGCCGCTCGATCTGCTGCGCGAGCTGTTCACCGTGAAGGGCGCCGGCACCCTGATCCGCCGCGGCAGCGCGATCGCGCGTCACCTGGCGTGGGACGGCGTCGACGGCGCGCGGCTGCGGGCGCTGGTCGAGGAGTCGTTCGGCCGGCCGCTGGTCGCCGACTTCGAGGCCCGCCCGCTGCTCGCGGCCTACGTCGCCGACGACTACCGCGGCGCCGCGATCGTGACCCCCGCGCCGCTGGCGCCGTACCTGTCGAAGTTCGCAGTCGGCACGGTGTCGCGCGGCGAGGGCGTCGGCCGCGATCTGTGGCGCGCGCTCGAGGCCGACTTCCCGCGGCTGTTCTGGCGCAGCCGCGCCGACAACCCGATCACGTCGTGGTACCGCGAGAACTGCGACGGGATGGTGCGCATCCGCATCGGCGACGCGCTGTGGTGGGTCCTGTGGCGCGGGCTCGCGCCCCTCGAGATCCCGTCGGCGATCCAGTACTGCGCTGGCTCCGCGCCCGACTTTCTCTAGACCCGACCGGAGGGAGGATCTTGGTGGGGGGCCCCGACGGGGGCATGACCCCATCGGGGGGCGGGCTGGCGACAGCCCGCTGAAATTACGGGTGCTTCTTCCACAGCTGGAAGGAGCTGTCGGGGCTCGCCTTCAGCGTGCGGGTCGGGCCGTCGACGGCCTCGAAGTACGGCTTCAGCGCGATCAGGTGGAACTGTCCGACCGTCGGCGCCGGCGTGATGATGTCGAGGCTCATCATGCACTCGCCGTTGCCGCCCGCGTGGACCGCGCCATCGACCTCGGCGCCCGCGGGCGGGGTCTGCAGCTGGACGTCGCGGGTCGGGCGCTCCTCGGTCGGCGTCAGGTCGACCACGTTGACGACGTACTGGGCGGCGACCTCGACCCGCGCGCAGTCGCCGTTCGACGGCACGGTCGTGGTGATCGTCCACGTCCCGTCGGGGACGCAGCCATGGATGCCCATCGGCGCCGGGGTGATCGAGCTCTGGAACGTGCCGCTCACCACGATCGCCGCCTCGCACAGCACGTTCTCGAGCGGGCCGGGGTCGTCGACGCCGACCGTCCCGTTGTCACACGCGGCGGTGACGACCAGCGAACCACCGAGGAGGCATGCCAGGACGATCGAGCGGCTCATGCGGTCATCGTAAAGCAAGGCTGGGGCCGAGGGGAAGCCGCGTCGACCCGCGGGGTTGCCTGGTCGAGGTGGGGCTCGAGACCACCGCGGGGGAGCGCCGGCCCCACCGCGCGCCGCGGCCGTGGGGTCGTTTGCCGCGCGGCGCCTCCGACGACGCGGTACGCCCGGTGCTACAGATCACCAGGTGCTCCACCGCGCTGCCACCCTCGCCCTGGTCCTCGCGCTCCCCTTCAGCACCGCGTGCAAGTCGCGCAAGGCGAGCCCGGCCGCGGTCGTCACCGCCCCCGACGCCCAGGTCGGCGGGCCCGACGCCGCCGAGCCCGAGGCCGGCGCGCGCAACCAGGGCTCGAAGTGGGCCAGCGGCGAGCCCGGCGAGGACGAGCCCGCGGGCGGCATGCAGATGTTCAAGGAGGCGTGGGTCTACGTCGACGGCCGCCCGGTGGGCGTGCTGCGCGAGACCGAGATGCCCGACCGGCTGCCGGTGGCGTGGACCAAGGAGGAAGGCGACATCGCCTTCACCGCCGACAGCACCGGGCCGCGCTCGCTGTGGTTCTACACCAAGCGCTGGCGCGTCTCCGACTACCTGACCGCGGTCGGCGTCGACCTCAAGCAGATCAAGATGGTCGTCTTCCACGGCGGCCGCGGCGTCGTCGCGATCTCGGGCGACGTGTTCCGCGAGTACAAGGACGGCCTGCGCTTCGATCTGACCGGCATCAACCGGATGAAGCTGCGGGTGTTCCTGCCGCGCGGGATGCCGCGCGACACCGCGTTCGATCGCTACGTCGCGATCTCGGTGATCGTCGACAAGCCGGTGCCCGAGCTCGACCGCCGCGCCAACGCCCTGATGCTCGACGGCGAGGTCATCGGCGGCATCCCGTACCACGGCGCGCCGCTGCGCGGTGGCGTCCGCATCTACCTCGACGGCCGGCTCGCGATGGTGCTGAAGCGCAACGCCCTCGGCGACGTCGGCAAGCTGCCGGGCGCGACGCCGAGCTGGAACCTCGGCGCCCTGCTCGCCGCGACCGGCCTCGACACCGCCAACATCGCCGCGGCGGAGGTCGTCCATCGCGATCGCCGCAAGCGCGTCGAGAACTTCGACCTCGCGACGTTCAACATCGCCGCCGACGAGGGCGCGTCGGGCAAGATCCTCGTCGCCGGCTCGAAGCAGATCGTCGAGGCGCTGCAGCTGTTCAGCAAGGGCAAGGTCCCGGGCCCGTGGACCCCCGAGCCGATGGAGAAGTTCCTCGACGGCAAGGTCAAGGAGCCGTACCCCGAGGACGACACCGACGACGACGACGCCGCCGCCGACGCGATCGACAAGGGCCTGCCGCCCCCGGCACCGAAGCAGCCGTAGCGCTCACGCCGCCGCGATCGCGAACGGCTCGGATGACCTCCGAAAACAACAACGCCACCCTCGCAAGGTGGCGCCGCTGTAGCAATGAGTCAGGAGTCGTTCAGGGAGTCACAGGAGGCGTCGGGAACACCGCGGGCGCCGTGCAGGTGGCGAGCTTGGCGGTGGTCGTGTCGTAGAAGGCCACGAGACGCACGAAGTACTGGTCGTTGGCGTTCACGTTGTAGTTCGGGTGATTGCCGCCCGCGCCGCTGCCCTTGGCGATGAGCTTCGGCATGTTCGGCACCACCATGAAGTCGCTCATCGGGTTCGCGGGATCGACCGGCTTGGTCGTGAAGAACGTGCGGATGAACAGCTCGGTGCGGTTCATGTCGAACGCCACCTGCGAGGTCGCGCTGGTGTAGAAGGCACCCGCGCCGGTCTCACCGTGGCAGTTGCCGCAGTCGCCGCCGTTCGAGCCCTTGTTGTTCCAGTCCTGCATCGACAGGTTGCCGACGTTGGCGTCCCAGTCGCCGAAGGTCATGCACGCGGCGAACTTCGCGAGCGCCTGGCGCGACGACACCTGGCCGACCGGGCCGGGCGGCGGCGTGCCCGAGATGTCGATGTCGCGGTCCATCGCCTCTTGCACCAACCAGGTCTCGATCAGCGCCACCTGGGCGGTGGTGAGCTCGGGACCCGAGTGGGTCGCGCTGGCGCCGTAGGTCAGGAGCGGCGCCTGGGCCGGGTTGAAGTCCCCGATGATGACCTTGAAGGCGGCGCCGGTCAGCGTGTCGTAGTCGTCGGTCGCGCCGCCCGCGCCGAGGAAGGCGGTCCCGGTGCCACCGGTCTGGTGGCAGCTCGCGCAGCCAGCCATGAACGGAGCGACGTTGTCGTCGTAGTTCTGGCGACCCAGCGTCTTCTCGACCGGCATCGGGTCGTCGTCGCCCGTGTCGTCACCCGTCGGCTGGAGGTCGCCGACGCATCCGGCACCGAGCAGCGTCACGAAGACCGTCGCGGTGAGTGTAGTGCTGCGCATGTCGTTCTCCGGTTCGCGAGTGATGGTCGGGTCGAGCGGGCGGCGGTGGGGTCAGTTGCTGCGGCGGCGGCGGAGGATGGCGACCGCGGCACCCAGCGCCAGGATCATACCGGCGGCGGGCGAACCGGAGGTGCTGCAACCACCCGACGCGTTACCCGGGTCCGTCGGCTCCAGATCCTCGGGCTCCGGCGCGGGCGGCGGGACCGGGGGAGCCGGCGGAGCGCCCGACACCGCGGTCTGCGTCACCGACGGGATGAGGACGAGCTGGAGGCCGGCCTTGTCGGACAGCGTGCTGTCGAGACGGCGGGTCGGGCCCGTGTTCGCCAGGACCATCAGCTCCTTGACCTCGGGCAGGTAGCCATTGACCACGCCGAAGCCGGGGTTCTGGATGGTGATGACCTGCTGGTGGTTACGACCCTGGGGCGTGTTGGGGTTGTTGCCGAACTTCTGCGAGATCATGCCCATGCCGGTCGGGTTGGGCAGCGTGATCTCGGTCTCGCGGGTCATCTTGTTGGTCGCCGAGTCGAAGCGCATCACCGCGATGCGACCGGGTCCGCTGGGCGAGTCGACGAGCGAGCCCTGGATGAGGAAGGTCGCCGGGCCTGCGCTCGCGCCCTCGCCGTAGTTGCCGTGGGCGAGGATCGGGTGGGCCTGGTCGCCGAAGGTGACGGCGTCGGCGCGGGGCGCGTCGAGGAGCGTCATCGTGTTGTCGCTGATCTCGATCGGCACCTGGTAGATGCTGGTGAGGCCCTTCTCGCGACCGTTGCGGTTCTCGCCGTCGACGTTGACGAACGAGACCATGTACTTCTTGGTCAGGTTGCCGGCGGCGTCGTAGGTCGGCGCGATGTCAGCGGTGGTCTTGTACTGCTTGCCCTCGCGCTCGGCGACGAACTGCTTCCACACCACGCGGTTGCCGATGTTGCCGGCCTCGGTGTTGAGCAGCGCGCACACCACGCCGATCTTCGGCGGCTGGTTGTTGCCCGCGGCGCCGCAGTACATCACGCGGCCGGGGATGCTGGTCGGGGCCAGCGAGGCGCGCGACCGCTCCTCCTGGAGGATGACGTTCTGGCGCCAGGTGCGGCGGATGCTGTAGCCCTCGGCGTTCTTCTCGACCACGAAGCCAAACGCGTGGCTGTCGTCGTCGCCGTTGCCGTTGCCGATGACGGCGCCGACGCCGATGGTGGCGTTGGACGAGTCGGCCTCGACGACGAAGTCGTCGACCACGCCGCCGACATCGTCGTTGTTGTTCTCGATGATCTTGGTCTGGCCGACCAGCATGGTGCCGTCGCCCGCGTAGACCTTCGCCCAGGTGTCGGTGTTGTTGTCCGGGTCGTAGCCGTAGAACACGGCGAAGGCGGTGCCGCCGAGCACGGGCACGAGCTTCATCTTGTGCGCGTTCTGGTACTCGTCACCGTCGTTGTCGGTGATGTACTTCAGCCACTCGGGCTCCATCACGTCGGCGGTCAGCGGGTTGCCGTCCTTGAGGCCGGTCATCGCGTCGAGCTGGTACGAGCCACACAGCGCCTGGATGCGGTGGTTGACCGGCGAGTTCGGGATGTCGGTGTAGCTGGCGGTGCAGCAGAACGAGACCCGGGGGCCACCCACGGCGTTGGGCAGGGACGCGGTCGAGCAGTGCTCGGCGCCAGCGCCACGCTGGTCGTTGTTGTTGTTGGGGCGACCC
>JAYTAJ010001056.1:0-2804 GCA_043737575.1 Myxococcales bacterium
CACGTTGTGCGACGCCGACGGCATGATCCCGGGCGCGGCCGGGATGCTCTTCAGCTTGCGGGTGCCGCGGACGATGACCTCGTCGAAGATGCCGTGGTACGCGCCGGTGAAGATCGCGATCAGCGACCGGCCGGTGACGGTGCGGGCGATGCGCATGCAACCCATCACCGCCTCGGAGCCGGTGTTGCAGAACGCGGCGCGCTCGGCGCCGGTGACGTCGCAGAACAGCTGCGCGACCTCGCCCGACAGGACGTGCTGCGGCCCGATCTCGTAGCCGAGATCGACCTGGGCGTGGATCGCCGCGCGCAAGAAGTCGGGCTGCCAGCCGAACAGGCTCATGCCGAAGCCCGACAGCACGTCGACGTACTCGTTGCCGTCGAGGTCCCACATCCGGCTGCCGCGCGATCGCTCGATCACGATCTGGTAGGTCAGCTCCTTGGTCAGCGGCCGGAAGCCGTTCACGACCCGGGGGTCGGCCATGTGGCCGCGGTGCTCGGCGGTGTAGTCCTTCGAGCGGCGGGTGCGCGCGGTGTAGCGCGCGATCAGCGCGTCGAGGCGCGTGCGCTGCTGCGGCGTCAGCTCGTCGGCCGCGGTGTGGATGCGCGCGATCGCGCCGAACGCCTTCTTGACGTCGTAAGCGACCGGGCCCGCGGGCGGCTCCTCGTCGTTCTTCTGCGCGGTCGGCGACAGCGTGGGCGGCGCGATGACGGCGACAGGTCTTGCGATCGTCGCGGCGGCGGGAGATCCCGCGAGCACCGCGAGCTGCTGCGCCATGAGCAGCAATTGCTGGCGCAGGTCCGACGGCGGATCGCCCGCGACGACCGGCATCGAGACGCTCGCCGCGACGGCCGCGGCGACCACCGGGTCGGGCGCGAGCTGCTCGTCGAGCATCGCGGCCAGGCTCGCCATCGTCGGGAAGCTCTCCATCACCTGGCGGAACGTCACCTTGATCGCGTGGGTGCGCTGCACCTGCAGCGCGAGCTGCGTCAAGGTCAGCGAGTCGAGGCCGAGCTCGAGCCACGGCGTCGTCGGATCGGCGTCGGACACGTCGGCGCCCGACACCTCCTCGACCAGCTCGCGCACCGACGCCAGCAGCCGATCCCGGCGCGCCGCCGTGTCGATCGGCGCGGGCGCAGCGGCGAACGCGACCTCGATCGGCGCGATCGCAGCCGCGACCACGACGGGCGCAGACGCAGGCGCGGCGACGACCGCGGCCGGCGCGTCGACCCAGTGGCGCTGGCGCTGGAACGGATAGCCGGGCAGCGCGACCCGCCGTCGCCGCTCGTCGCCGCGATAGCCGGCCCAGTCGATCGGCGCGCCCAGCGCCCACAGCTGGCCGAGCGCCGCGGTGATCGCCTCGCCCTCGCGCTCCGCGGCATCGGCGAGGCTGGGGATCGCGACCGGCAGCGCGCGCTTGCCTGGCGCCGCCTGCCGCGCCAGCGCCGACAAGGTCGCGCGCGGTCCGATCTCGATCAGCACGCGGCGCGGATCGGCGAGCAGCTTCGCGACCGACGGCGCGAACCGCACCGGCGCGCGCAGGTGACGGCCCCAGTAGTCCGCGCTGGTCGCCTGCTCGTCGGTCAGCCAGTCGGCGGTCACCGTCGACAGGATCGGGATGCGCGGCGGCGCCAGCCGGATCGCCCGGGCCCGCGCGGTCATCGGCTCGACCACCGAGTCCATCATCGGCGAGTGGAACGCGTGTGACGTGACCAAGAGCCGCGCGGTGACGTCGCTCGCGGTGAGCGCGGCCTCGAGCTGCGCGATCAGCTCGCTCGGCCCCGACGCGACGCACAGCCCGGGCGCGTTCTCGGCCGCGATCACCACGCCGTCGGGCAGCCGCGGCGCCAGCTCGTCGGCGGCGAGGCGCACCGACAGCATGCTGCCGGTCGGCAGCGCCTGCATGCGACGGCCGCGCTCGACCACCAGGCCGAGGACGTCGCGCAGCGGCATCACCTCGGCCAGCGCCGCGCACACGAACTCGCCGACGCTGTGGCCGATGAGCGCGGTCGGCCGCACGCCCCAGCTCATCCACAGCCGCGCCAGCGCGTACTCGAGCGAGAAGATCGCGGGCTGGGTGACGCTGGTCTGCACCAGCACCTGGGGATCGTCGGACCAGAACGTCGCGCGCGGATCGCGGCCGAGCAGCTCCTCGAGGATCGCGCAGCAGTCGTCGTAGGCGGCGCGGAACGCCGGCTCGCGCTCGCACAGGCCGCGGCCCATCTGCGGGTACTGCGATCCTTGCCCCGGACACAAGAATCCCAGATCGGGCAGCTCGGCGCCGACCTCGCGGGTCGTGACCCGGGCTGGCTCGGGCGTGAGCAAGAGTCGCGCGGCCTCGGCACTCGACGACGCGGTCACGGTGCGGCGATGGGCGAAGCCGCGGCGCCCGACCTGCAGCGTGTGGGCGACGTCGGCCAGCGCGGCGTCGGGATGATCGCCGAGAAAGCGGACGAGGTTGCCGCTCGCCTCGGCCAGCGCGGGCGCGGTGCGCGCCGAGATCACCAGGAGCTCGTGGGCGCGCGCGGGCGCCACCGACGGCGGCCGCGGCGGCGCCTCCTCGAGGACGACGTGGGCGTTGGTGCCGCCGAACCCGAACGAGCTGACCGCGGCGCGGCGCGGGCCGAGCGACTCCGGCCACGCGGTCAGGGTCGTCTGCACCCGGAACGGCGAGCGCGCGAAGTCGATCTTGGGCGTCGGCGCGGTGAAGTTGATCGACGGCGGCAGGGTCTTGTGGTGCAGCGCCAGCGACGTCTTGATCAGGCTGGCCGCGCCCGCCGCGATCACCATGTGGCCGACGTTGCTCT
>JAYTAJ010001057.1:0-6394 GCA_043737575.1 Myxococcales bacterium
CTCGAACAGGCTCGACAGGCGGCGTGAGCGGTCGACCCATTCGCTCATGCGCTACCTCGCTCTGGTGCTCGCCGTCGCCGGCTGCAAGTCCGACAAGATCTCCGCGCTCGAGAAGCGAGTGAACACGCTGGCCGCCGACGTCGCCGAGCTGAAGGGCCAGCCGGCCGACGACGGCGAGCACCAGAGCGAGGTAGCGCATGAGCGAATGGGTCGACCGCTCACGCCGCCTGTCGAGCCTGTTCGAGGAGGATCGCCACCACCGCCCGGGTCTCGGCGGTCGGGTCGCTCCACGCCGCCGCGAACCCGCGCGGCGGTCCGTCCGAGATCCGGACGACCCGCGCGGCCTGGCGCGTGGTCCGCTCGCCGACGCTCAGGTGGACGTGCAACAGCTCGCCCTGCGCGACCGCGTGGCCGGTCGGCAGCTCGAGGAACGCGCCGCCCATCGACAGGTTCAGGACCGCGGTGACGATCACCTCGGCGTCCCACTCCAGCTCGACGTTCACGAACACATCCAGGCGGTGATGGACGCGGCGCTCGGCGCCGGGCGGAGGCGGAGGAAATTTCACACCTCTCGAATCGACCGTCCGGCGCTGGCGTTCAGGGGCTCGCCGCCAGGGCGTCCATCGCGGCGATCAAGGCGGGCGGCGCCGCCACCAGCTCGATCAGGACGCCCTCGCCACCGCGCGGCGCGTCGGGGCTGCCCTTGGGGTGGATGAAGCAGACGTCGAAGCCGGCGGCGCCCTTGCGGATGCCGCCCGGGGTGAACCGCACGCCGCGCGCGGTGAGCCACGCGACCGCGGCGGGCAGATCGTCGATCCACAGGCCGAGGTGGTTGAGCGGCGGGACGTGGACCTTGGGCGCACGCTCGGGATCGATCGGCTCCATCAGATCGATCTCGACCCGGGCCGCGCCGACGCCGACCGCGGCGATGTCCTCGTCGACGTTCTCGGCCTCGCTGCGGTACGAGCTCGACACCTCGACGCCGAGCAGGTCGACCCACAGCGCGCGCAGCGCCGCCTTCGACGGTCCGCCCAGCGCGATCTGCTGGAGCCCGAGGACGCGGAACGGCCTCACAGCGCGGCCCGGACCTCGTCGAGCGTGCGCAGCCCGGGCCGCGGCGCGTTGACGAGGATCGACATGTTGCCGTTCGGGTGCTGGTTCTCGCGCATGAGCTGATGGCACTCGCCGGTCTGGGCGAACGTGAACGTGCGCGACAGACACGGATCGACCTTGCCGTCGATGACGAGCTGGTTGACGCCCGCGGCCTGGGCGTCGTTGGCGAAGTGCGAGCCCTGCAGCCGCTTCTGCCGCATCCAGTGGTAGCGCAGGTCGAGCGTCGCGTTGTAGCCGGTCGTGCCCGCGCAGATCACGATCATGCCGCCGGTCTCGCACATGAAGCACGACGTCGGCAGCGTGGTCTCGCCGGGGTGCTCGAACACGATCGTCGGGCTCTTCTTCTCACCGAGCGCGTCCCAGAACGCGGCGCCGAACCCGCGCGCGCTCTTCAGCCACAGGCCGTAGTCGAGCTCATCGCTCCACCGCGGCAGCTTGCCCCAGTGCTTGTGGTTGCGGCGATCGATCACGCCGACCGCGCCGAGCTTCTTGCAGTAGGCGACCTTGTCGTCGCCCGACACCACCGCGACCGCGCGGCCGCCGGCCGCGGCGATGATCTGGATCGCCATCGAGCCGAGGCCGCCAGCGCCGCCCCACACCAGCACCGGATCGCCCGGCCCGACGACGTTCGGCGGCCAGCCGTGCAGCATGCGGTACGCGGTCGCGCCGACCAGCATGTACGCCGCCGCCTGCTCCCAGGTCAGGTGCGGCGGCTTGGGCAGGCACTGGTGATCTTGCACGCGCGCGTACTGCGCGAAGCTGCCCCAGTTCGACTCGTAGCCCCAGATGTGCTGCGACGGCGCCAGCATCGGATCCTTGCCCGCGACGATCCACGGATCGTCGTGGCTCCACATGCCGCAGTGGACGACGACGTCGTCGCCGACCTTCACGCTGGTCACCGCCGCGCCGACCGCCCACACCACGCCCGACGCGTCGGAGCCGCCGATGTGGAAGTCGCCGCCCGGGCCGGGCTCGGGCTTCTTGCTCCGCGCCTTGATGACGTCGACCGGGATGCCCATCGCCGCCCACACGTTGTTGTAGTTCACGCCCGCCGCCATCACGTAGACCAGGACGTCGTGGGGCCCCATCGCGGGGACCGCCACCGCCTCCTCGCGGAACGCGTCGATCGGCTCGCCGTAGCGCTCGGCGCGGATCACCTGGGCCAGCATCGTGGCGGGGACGACGCCGAGATCGGGCACGCTGCCCAGCGGGAGGGGAGAAGTGGTCACGGCGATCCTTTTTTTGCGGGGGATGACGGTGGAGGGGGGCGTCGAGAGGGCAGGGCATCGGCGTCGACCAGCGGCGAGAAGAAGTTGTCCTTCTTGACGTTCTCGTCGATGGTGAGCGGGAACTTGTACGACGGCGCGGCCCGCTGCGAGCAGTCGGTGCGCTCGCAGAAGCGGCAGGTGAGGCCGACCGGCACCGCGGCGTCGCGCGGCACGTCGTCGGCGTAGATCATCGCGCGGGCGTCGGCGGCGCGGGCGCCGAGGCCGATCGAGTAGTTCACGCCGCGCACCAGCGACCCCGCCATCGGCTGCGAGATGATCTTCGCGAAGCAGAAGTAGGTGTGACCGTCGGGCATCGCCGAGTACTGCTTGGTGATGAGCGCGGGCGTCATGAACGCCGCGTGGATCGCCCACTTCGGGCACGAGCCGTGGCCGGTCGGCACCCGCAGCCCCGACGCCGAGTAGCGCTTCGACACGTTGCCGGCGGCGTCGACCCGCAAGAAGTGCAGCGGCACCCCCGCGGCCTTGGGATCGCCGAGGTTGCACATGCGGTGCGCGACCGCCTCCCACGACGAGCCGAACATGCCGACCAGGCGCGCGACGTCGTAGCGGGTGCGCTGGACCTCGGCGAAGAACTCGGCGTAGGGCAAGAGCAGCGCGCCCGCGAAGTAGTTCGCGAGGTGGATCTTGATCAGCCGCTCGGTCTCGACGTGGCGCGGCGGCGCCGCGGCGATCAGCCGATCGTGGAGGCGGTTGCCGTCGAGGACGCACAGGCCGATCACGTGGGCGAGCTGGAACTTCAGCGCCTGATCGCCGAGGTCGGTCGAGATCTGCAGCGTGCCGGCCGCGGGATCGAAGGCGCGCACCACCGACGACTGACCGCGCGGCGCCACCAGCGTCGCCGCGACCGCGAACTGCTCGGCGAGCACCGCGATCAACGCCTCGGCGGGATAGCGGCGCGGCAGCGCGGCGCGGGCGCGGACCTCGTCGGCGGCGCGCTCGAGCTCGGGGAAGTAGTTCTTCTCGCGCTCGAGGAAGTCGGACACCTCGTCGCCGGGCGCGTAGCCGTGGGGCACCGGCGAACCGGCCTCGAGCTTCACCAGCGCGACGTCGAGCTGGGCCCGCGCGTTCTTGTAGAGGTGATACAGCGCGGCGATCGTGGTCGCGACCCGCGGCTCCGACCGCAGCCGATCGAGATCTTGCTCGTCGAGCGCGAGGGTCGCGGTCAGCGGATCGTCGAGCAGGTGGGCGAGGGCGTCCTCGGGCCGCGCCCCCGACGCGTCGGCCATGAACTGCTCGAGGTCGGCGCCGAGCAAGGCCAGCGCCCGCAAGAGCAGCGGGAACTGCATCGTGCGGCGGCCCTTCTCGAGCAGGTTCAGGTACGCGGGCGAGATCGCGAGCTGGCGCGCGAAGTCGGCCTGCGAGATCTCGCGCCGCAGCCGGAGCTGTCGGAGCCGCTGGCCGATGGTGGCGGAGTCCACGGTCGAGTCCATCTTGCTGTCAACGCCCGCGATCAGTCCGCGAGATCCGGCTCGACGAACGTCCACTTCACCTCGGGCACCTCGGCCGCGAGCTTCGCCTCGAAGGCGTTGATCGCCGCGCAGACCTCGCCGCCGGTCGTGAGCCCGGGCTTCATGCGCACCTTCATCGCGACCACGACCTCGCCCGGGCCCTGCTGGATCGTGAGGATGCGGAGCACCGCCTCGATGTTGGGATCGGCGGCGGCGATGCGGCGGGTCGCGTCGTCGATCGACGGATCGGCGGCCTCGCCGACCAGGAGCGACTTGATCTCGATCGCGAGGAACACCGCGACGAACACCAGCACGACCCCGACCGCGAGCGAGCCGGCGCCGTCCCAGCGGCCGTCGCCCGTGGTCTTGGTGAGGACCAGCGCGACCAGCGCGAGCACGAGGCCGATCACCGCCGCCGAGTTCTCGCCGAACACCACCACCAGATCGGAGTCCTTGGTCTGGCGCAGGAACGCCCAGAACGGGCGATCGCCGCGGCGCTTGCGCAGCTCGACGATGTTGGCGTAGGTCGCCCAGCCCTCGAGGACCAGCGCGATCGCCAGGACGATCACGCCGACCGTGATGTCGTCGACCGCCTCGGGGTGGCGGATCTTGTGGATGCCCTCGTAGATCGAGAACACGCCGCCGCCGCTGAACAGCAGCATCGCGACCATGAACGACCAGAAGTACAGCGCGCGGCCGTAGCCGAGCGGGTGCGCCGCCGACGGCGCCCGCCGCGACTGCTTCACGCCGAACAGCAACAGCCCCTGGTTGCCGCAGTCGGCCGCCGAGTGGATGGTCTCGGCGAGCATCGCGCCCGAGCCGGTGATCACCGCGGCGACGCCCTTCGCGACCGCGATGACGCCGTTGACGACGAGGGACTGGAGGATGTGCGCGGTCGACCCTGCCATGGCCGACGGTTCTAGCGCATGCGCACCCGCCGCCGCGGGGAGTTGACAACGGATTCCGTTCCGTTATAACGGACAGCGATGCGCCTGTCCGTCGTCGACGCGAGCCCTCACGCCGATCTGCTCGCGCAGCACGCGCTGGTGACGTCGGCCCTGCGGGCGCGCGGTGACGAGCTGCGCCGCGATCTGCTGACCTGGCTCGCCGCCGCGGGCATCAAGGTCCACTCGGTCACGGTGCGGGTGAAGGATCGCGACAGCGTCGCGCGCAAGCTGGCGCGGCCCGATCGCAGCTACACCGCGCTGTGGGACGTCACCGATCTGCTCGGGCTGCGGATCGTCACCTACTTCGAGGACGCGGTCGATCAGGTCGGCGCGGTGCTCGAGCGCCACCTGCCGATCGATCTCTCGCGGTCGATCGACAAGCGCAAGAAGAAGGACGACGACGGCTTCGGCTACCGATCGCTGCACTACGTGTGTGCGATCGCGGCCGACGACGACGAGCTGCGCGACGGCCCGCGGCTGGGCGCGGCGCTGCCGCCCCACGCCCGCTGCGAGATCCAGGTGTCGACCGTGCTCGAGCACGCCTGGGCCGAGATCGAGCACGACCTCGGCTACAAGGCACCGTCGGCGGTGCCCGACGAGTTCCGCCGCCGCCTGAGCCGCGTCGCCGGGCTGCTCGAGCTGGCCGATCAGGAGTTCGTCGCGATCCGCCGTGGCCTCGACGACTACGCCCGGGCGCTGCCGCGGCTGATCGAGGCGGCGGGCGAGGACGTGCCGCTCGATCGGCTGTCGCTGGTGCCGCTGCTCGCGTGCCGCGAGGTCCGCGAGCTCGATCGCGCGATCGCCCGCGGGCTCGAGCGCGAGCTCGGCGACCAGTCGTTCTTCCCCGACTACCTCTTGAAGATGCTCGCGGTCAGCGGCGTCGCGACGGTGGCCGACGCCCGCGCCGGCGTGCAGCGCCACGCCGACGCGATCCTGGCGATGGTGGGGCCGTACTTCCAGTTCGCGTGGAGCGCGTGGCGGCTCGCGCCCGACCGCGATCTGCCGTGCGGCTACACGCTGTTCTTCCTCGCCCACGTCCAGGTGCTGACCACGCCCGCGCTCGATCTCGACAAGGTCGATCGGCTGGCGCGGTTGTACCGCGAGCTCGACTACCCCGACGACGCCCGCGCAGCGCAGCGGGTCGCGAGCATGCTGGTCGACGCGTTCCGGGCCTCGCCCGCGCTGGCGTCGCCCGCGCTCAGAACCGTCCGCTGAGGACGAGGCTGCCGCCATCGCCGCGCAGCGCGGGCGCGAGGCGGACGTCGGTGATCGCGGCGCTGCGGGCGGGGATGCGGTGGCGGCGATTGTGGGCCGCGGCCCAGGCCGACAGCTCGCTCCAGCCCGGCTGCTTGGTCGACAGCTCGACGCCGGTGAGGATCATGCCGAGGCCGAGCGCGCCGATGCCGATCGCGTACCAGCGGCGATCGCCGCGCTCGCCCAGGCAGGCCTGGTAGTCGCGATCGAGCTCGAAGTCGTCCTCGGTGCAGGTCCGCGGCGTGACGCCGACCGCGATGCCGCCGGCGATCGCGAGCACGCCGCCGGCGACCAGCCCGCGCTTGACCCAGCGCCGCGTCGTCATGGTGTCGGCGGCGTCGCC
>JAYTAJ010001058.1:0-2795 GCA_043737575.1 Myxococcales bacterium
CGCGGGGAGGGATCGCCGCCGCGGCGACCGATGCCGCGCGCCATCGCTGCTGCATGCGCCCGCATGCAACGCCGACTTTCGGCATCGCCTCGTCGACGGTGACGATCCATCGCGTCGTCCGCCTCGTAGCGTCGGGTGGCGTTGGATCGCGCGAGGCTTGACCTCCCGCCTCCCTGCGGGCATGGTCCGCGCGTGACCGACGGCGCCGTCAAGAAACACCGCCACGACCTGGGCCAGGAAGACCACGGCCCGGTGATGGCGAGCGGCACCACCCGCGGCATCCAGATCGTGCTCGGCCTCTGGCTCGCCGGCACCGTGCTCGCACTGATCTGGGCGATGGTCGAGGCCGGCCGCGGCCCCGCGCCGCCTACTCCCACGACGCAGGCGCGGTGACCGTGTGGGCCTCATCCCCGACGACGTCATCGCCGACATCCGGAGCCGCGCCGACATCGTCTCGGTGATCGGCCAGCACGTCCAGCTCAAGCGCGCCGGCCGCAACTGGACCGGCCTGTGCCCCTTCCACGGCGAGAAGACGCCTTCCTTCAGCGTCGCCCCCGACAAGGGCTTCTTCTACTGCTTCGGCTGCCACAAGAAGGGCGACGTCTTCACGTTCGTGATGGAGCTGCAGGGCAAGAGCTTCATCGAGGCCGCCGAGACCCTGGCCGCGCTGTCGGGCGTCGCGATCCCCGAGACCACGTCGTCGCCAGAGCACGCCCGCGCCCGCGGCGAGCGCACCCAGATGCTCGAGGTCAACCGCCTCGCGACCCAGTTCTTCGTCGACAACCTCGCCAGCCCGCGCGGCGCGCCCGGCCGCCAGTACCTCGCCGACCGCGGCGTGAGCGATCCGACCCGCGACGCCTTCCTGCTCGGCTACGCCTCGGTCGAGTGGCAGCTCCTCCACGACTACCTGCGGGCCAAGCGCGCCGATCTCGAGATCGCGGTGAAGCTCGGGCTGATCTCGCATCGGCCCAACTCCAACGGCTACTACGATCGCTTCCGCGAGCGCGTGCAGTGTCCGATCGCGCTGCCCGGCAACGAGATCGCCGGCTTCTCGGGCCGCCTGGTCGTCGACGCGCCCAAGGACGGCCCGGGCGGCGCCAAGTACATCAACAGCCCCGAGAGCACGGTCTACAAGAAGTCGCGGCTGCTGTTCGGCCTGGCCCAGGCCCGCGAGGCGATGCGGGTGAAGAACCGGGTGATCCTGGTCGAGGGCAACTTCGACGTGGTGTCGATGCACCAGGCCGGCTTCACCGAGACCGTCGCGCCGCTCGGCACCGCGCTCACCGGCGATCAGGTCGAGCTGTTGCGCCGCCTGGCCGGCGAGGTCGTGCTGTTCTACGACGGCGATCGCGCCGGCCGCACCGCCACCCGCAACGCCCTCGAGCTGCTGGTCGCGGCCGAGGTCCCGGTCCGGATCGCGTGGCGGCCCCAGGGCGACAGCAACCGCCTCGAGGGCCAGGACCCCGACTCGCTGATCCGCGCCGGGCTCGACGTCGCCCAGATGATCGATCGCGCGCGCGACGGCATCGAGCACTATGCCTACGAGGTGTGGTCGGCGGCGCGCGACTCGTCCGACGGGCGGACCCGCGCGCTCGAGGACATCGCCCGCCTCGCCGCCCGGATCAAGAACGAGATCAAGCGCGACGTGGTCACCAACGGCCTCGCCGACTACATGAGCCTGGACGTCGGGATCATCCGCCGCGCCATCGCCCGGGCCTCGGGGCCGCAGGCGCAACCCCACGCGCCGCGCCAGGGCGACGCCGCTCCGACTCACTCCCCAACGACGGGGGCCAGCGGTCCGCCAGCCATCGCCCACGAGCTGGAGTTGGTCGCGCTGGTCGCCGATCACCCTCGCCTCCTGGCAACTACCCAGGCAAACAAGGCTTTTTCGCTCTTGACGGATGACCGGCTTCGCGACATGTATTCCGCCGCACTCGGGGGGGCTTCCCTCGCTGAGCTGGCTCCCGATCGTCTCCCTCCGCAAGCCGTCAAGGTCATCCTCTCTGGCACGTACGCGCAGCACCCTGAGCCTGAGGCTGTCCTCAACGCCAAGCTCCTCGACCTGCGTGCTGGCGTCGCAAAACGCCGCATATTTGAGCTCGAACATCAGCTCGCACAGGCCAAGAAGCTCGGGGACACTGACCGGATCCTTAGCCTTACTCTCGAAGTGATGAACACTAGCAAGCAGGTCGATTAGCTATGGCCAAGCCCGCCCCGTCCAAGCCGAAGACGCCACCGACCAAGTCGGCCGCAGGCCGCAATCCTTCCGAGGTGGCGGGCCGTGGCGCTGCAGAGAAGGACGCCGCGGGCAAGGAACCCCTCGACCCCGCCAAGCCGGTCGAGAAGACCCGCAACGTCGCCAAGGACAAGTCGATGCGGACGCCCGCCGAGGCCGCCGCGGCGGGTGAGGCCCGCGGCAAGCGCCCGGGTGGCGACAGCAAGCTCGGCCGGCCGTCGCGCCCGTCGAAGAACAGCGCGCCCAAGCGCCAGCCGTCGAACTTCGACGACGACGACGGCAGCGATCGCGAGCCGCGCGACAGCGATCTCGACGACGACGTCGCCGACGAGGCGCCCCGCCGCTCGGCCGCCAAGGAGGCCGACGCCGCCGCGATGGAGGCCGAGGTCCGTCGCCCCGGCAGCGGCAAGAAGAACGGCGCCGCCGAGGATCGCACCCGCACCAAGCTCATCGAGATGGGCAAGGCCAAGGGCTTCCTCACCTACGACGAGATCAACGACAACATGCCCGACGACGTCGTGTCGACCGAGCAGATCGACAGCTGGCTGTCGTCGCTCGG
>JAYTAJ010001059.1:0-6383 GCA_043737575.1 Myxococcales bacterium
CGGGCCTCGAACTTGTCGCCGTGCTGGTGGTGCTCGAGCGCGACGTCGTCCAGGTTGATGATGGGCTTCACCCGGGCATCGTAGCGCTACAGGCGCAGGCCGACGAAGGCGCTGGGCCAGACCTGGACGCGGACGGCGCGATCGTCGTCGAGCCCGGGCGTGGTCATGCGCGGCACCGCGGTGATGCCGTCGCGGGTCTCATGGGTCGTGACGTAGGCGTTGACCGCGCCGCCGACGACCAGGGTCGCGGGGCCGATCGGATAGCCGACGACGACGCGCAGCTGGTTCAGCAGATCGACCTCGGACGTGAAGTCGCCGCCGTAGACGACGTGCCATGACATCGCCTCGACGTCGATCGTGGTGCGGCCGCGCTGCCAGCTCGGACCCATGCCGAGGCCGTACATCCACACGTCGCGATCGGAGACGTCGCGATCGACCAGCGCCGAGTCGGCGTGACCGCCGACGCCGTAGACGTTGTGCCAGCGGCGGCTGCCGTGACGCAGCACGACGGTGCCGAGGCCGCGGTTGTCGATCGTCCCCTCGAGCTCGGTGCGACCGCCGCGCACCAGGTTGAGCAGGCCGATCGAGACGCCGTCACCACCGCCCGCGATGTTGACGACGCCGACCTGGACGCCGTCGACGCGGCCGGCGACGTTGACCGCGCCCGCGATCTGGGTGCCGCGGACGTGGCGCGCGACGTTGAGCGAGCCCGCGATCTGGATGCCGCGGACGCGGCCGCCGGCGACGTTGACCGCGCCTGCGATCTGGGTACCGACGTCGCCGCCGGCGACCGCGAGAGCGCCCGCGACCTGGGCGCCCGCGGCGCCGCGGGTGAGCGTGGCCGCGCCCGCGATCTGCGCGCTGGCGCTGCGTTCGCTGATGGCGACGGCGCCGCCGATCTGGACGCCGCGGATCTCACGCGCGACCGCGAGCGCGCCCGCGATCTGGGTGCCGCGCACCGTGCCCGCGACCGCAACGGCGCCGCCGATCTGGGCACCGTCGACGCGACCGGCCGCGGCGAAGGCGCCGCCGATCTGGGTGCCGGTCAGATCTTGCGTGACGATGCTGCCGACGCCCGAGACGTTGAACGCGGCGAGACGGCGGCGACCGCCGATGATCAGATCGATCGCGACGCCGCCCTTGCCGCCCTTGCGCGAGACGTCGAAGGACAGGACCGGGATCAGGCCGAAGCCGAAGTGCGTGGTCTCGGGCTGGCGCGACGGCGCGACCGCGGGGGCCGCAGGCGCGACGACCGCCGGGCTCGGCGACGGCGGTGGCTCGGCCGCGGGCTCGGCGGGCGCGTCGGCGCCGAGGGTGTCGACGAACGGCGGCGTCGGCGCGAGGGTCGGCGCCGCCTCGGGCATCGACGCCGGCTGCGCCAGATCGGCGAGCAGCGCCGCGGCCTGATCGCGCGCGAGGTTGCCGACCACCAGCGCGACGACCTCGGCGGCGCCCGCCGGCCCCGCCGGCAGATCGATCACGCGCTGCTGGGTGGCGGTCGACAGCACGACCACGATGCTGGCGCGGGCGTGATCGTCGACGACGATCGCGACGCACGGCGCGGTACACGCGGCGTCGGTGTCGACGACGACCGTGGCGATGCCGAGCTCGGCTGCGATCGCCGCGGCGACCGGCGCGGCGTCGAGGCCACCGCGGACATGGACCCGCAGCGCCTCGGCGGGCGCGGCGGTGGAAGCGGAAGGGGGCGTGGGGGCGGGTACGTCATCGCCGCGCGCGGTGGTGGCGAACGCCATCAGCACCGCGGCGACGGTGACGCAGGAGGTGAGGAGGGACGGAGGCTGCATGTTCGAGCCGTCTCCGCTCGCGTGCGAACTGTTCAGACGCAACGAGGTTCTCGCGAAGCGAGCGCCGAGTGCGGCTGTCTCCGGGAGCCGAGTCGTCACGGCTGATCCGCGAGCGCGTCGCGCAGCTCGGTGGCGTCGCGCTGACGATAGCCGCCCTCGACGGTGCCGGCCGCGAACGGCGCGAGCGCCGCGCGGGCATCGTCGATCCGATCGAGGCGTACCAGCACGATCGCGCGATTGTAGCGCGCCTCGGCGGCGAACCGTCCGGTCGAGAATGCGGCCAGGTACGCGTCCCACGCGGCGAGGGTCTCGGCCGCGCCGCCACCGCGGAAGTGCAGCGCGTGGGCGCGGCGATACGTCGCGATGTCGTCGTCGGCGACGACCGCCGCTGGCTTCGCGCTCGGACGCCGCGTCCGCACGACCGGAGCCGGCACCGCCACCGGAGCCGTATCCGTTGCCGTGACCGTGTCCGTTGCCGTGACCGTGACCGTATCCGTTGCCGTATCCGTTGCCGTATCCGTATCCGTTGCCGCCGCGCCCCGCGTTCCCGCCCTTGGCTCCGCATCCCTCTCCGCCTTCTTCTCCTCCGGCTCCTTCAGCCCGACTCGCTCCAGCACGCCGTCGAGCCGGCCCGTCGCTCCCGCCCACGACAGGCTCGCCGTCGTCAGCGCGAACGCGAACACCGCGAACCCGACGCGCCAGCGCCGCGCCTTGCCGCGCGCGCCGATCGACGCCATCACCCGCCGACGGGTCGCCTCGACGGGCGCGTCGCCGCCGCTGGTCTGGTCGCGCAGGGCCGAGGTCGCCGACGCCAGCAGATCGTCGAGGGGATCAACCATTGGGAGCCTCCGCAGCGAGCAGCTCGCGCAGCTTGCGCCGCGCGTGGAACACCCGGGACCGCACGGTGCCCTCGGGCACCGCGAGGATCGCGGCGACCTCGACCGAGGTGCGCTGCTCGACCTCGCACAGGACGAAGGCGACGCGCTGATCGTGGGCCAGCTCGTCGAGCGCGGCCGACAGGCGATCGGCGAGGCGGCGCCGCACCGCCAGCTCGTCGGGGCCGGGCGCGTGGGTGTCGCGGCGATCGGCCGAGGTCTCGGCGAGCCGGGTCATCGCCCGCCGCCGCCGCGCCGCCGAGCGGACATGACGCCGCGCGCGGTTGGCGGCGACGCCGATCACGAAGCTGCGCAACGACGACGCGCCGCGGAAGTTCTCGACCGCGCGCGGCAGCGCGATGAACGTGTCGTGGACGACGTCCTCGGCCGCGGCGTCGTCGCCGAGCAGGCGGCGCGCGAACGATCGCACCGGGGCGTGGTGCGTCGTGTAGGCCTCGGCGATCGCGGTGCGCTCGCCGCGCCGCAACCGCGTGACCAGCTCCGCGTCCCCGCTCGGGGCAACGCTCACGATCGGCATCGACAGGGTCAGCTCCGCGACATTCACGATGGGCTCCGACGGGGGTCCCCGCTCGGCGCCCGATCGTTGACGAAAAAGATCCGACGGCCTCCAACCTCGCAGAATGGCTACGCTCCCACGATCAAGACGGTGATCTCGTCGAGCACGCGGCCGTCGACCAGCCCGGCCGCGACCTGGGCCAGGGTCGCGTGCACGGTGACGCCCGCGGGCGCCGCGCCGACCGTGTAGATCATCGCCGCCGCGAGCAGCGCGGGCTCGAGGACGACGTCGCGATCGAGCGCGGTGACCAGCGTCCCGCCGCGCACCCACTCGCGGCGGATCGCCACCGGGCCGCGGGCGACGACGATGTCGCACGCGCAGGCCTCGGCCAGCGACGCGACGCGGCCGCCGACCGCCTCGGCGATGCGCGCCGCCGCGACCGGCACGCCGTCGAACACCCGCAGCTCGCGCGGCGACGCGTAGGCGCGCTGCGCCGCGACGATCGCGGGCGCGTGATCGCGCAGCCCGACCAGCCCCATCGTGCGCGGCGTGCCGACCGCGAGAAACTTCGACGCCACCGCGGCGAGGCCGGCCAGCTCGGCGAGGCCGACCAGCGGCGCCGCGGCGGGACGACCGAGGGCCTCGGCGCCGAGCCGCGCCTCGACGGCGTCGAGCCAGCCGCGCGCGACCGCGCCGTCGATGATCGGCGGGAACGAGCGGTCGGTCATGGGCGCGGCACGGTAGCGCAAACCCGCACGGTGTGGCGATCGTGTAGCAGCCTCGCCCGCCGTCGCAACGCAGTTGCGCGGTGTTGGCGCGGCGTGCGCCTTGCACTTTCTCGCACGGACATGAAAGTCGCGGTCATCATGAATGCCGGCGCCGGATCGATCGGTGCGGCCCACGCGCGCGAGCGCGCCGAGAAGATCGAGGAGGCCTTCGCCGCCGCAGGCGTCGAGGTCGAGCTCCACACCTGCGAGGGCGCCAAGCTGACCGCCACCGCCCGCACCGCCGCGGCCAGCGGCGTCGACGCGGTGGTCGCGGCGGGCGGTGACGGCACCGTCAGCGCGGTCGCGGCGGCGCTGGTCGACGGCGACGTCCCGCTCGCGGTGCTGCCGCTCGGCACGCTCAATCACTTCGCCCGCGATCTCGGCATGCCCGACGATCTCGGCGACGCCGCCCGCGCGATCGCGGCGCTGCGGGTCGAGCGGGTCGACTGCGGCGAGGTCAACGGCCGCGTCTTCGTCAACAACTCGTCGATCGGCCTGTATCCGGAGATCGTGCTGTCGCGCGACGCCGTGCAGCGCTCGACCGGCCACGGCAAGTGGCGCGCGATGCTGACCGCGGCGTGGCGGGTGCTGCGGCGCTTCCCGCTGCTCACCGTCCACGTCGTCACCGACGAGCACGACGTCCTGACTCGCACGCCGTTCGTGTTCGTCGGCAACAACAGCTACCAGATCAGCGCCCTCGCCCTCGGCCAGCGCGCGCAGCTCGACGCCGGCCACCTCAGCCTCTACATGGTGCGGTGTCGCGGTCGGCTGAAGATGTTCTGGCTCATGGTGCGCGCGATCCTGCAGCGCCTCGAGGCGGTGCAGGACTTCGAGGCGCTGGAGGTCGGCGAGGTCCGCGTCGTCCTGCCCAAGCGCCACGTCAAGGTCGCGCTCGACGGCGAGGTCGCGTCGATGAAGTCGCCGCTGCGCTACAAGATCCGCCGCGGCGCGCTGCCGGTGCTGCGCGCCCCCGCGGTCGAGGCCGCCAAGGAAGCGGCGGCGTGAAGATCCTCGCCCACATCTCCGATCCGCATTTCGGCACCGAGGATCCCGCGGTCGCCGCCGCGCTGCTCGACGATCTCAACGGCCGCACCAGCGTCACGCCCGCGCTGGTCACGGTCAGCGGCGATCTCACGCAGCGCGCCAAGGACGATCAGTTCCGCGCCGCGCGGGCCTGGCTCGATCGCCTCGCCGCGCCGTGGCTCGCGGTGCCCGGCAACCACGACGTGCCGCTCTACGACGTCGCGAGCCGCTTCCTGCAGCCGTTCCGCCGCTACCGCAAACACTTCGGCGACGAGCTGATGCCGCACTACCTCGACGACGAGGTCGCGGTGGTCGGCATCAACACCGCCCACAGCTTCACGTTCAAGGACGGCAAGGTCACCCCCGAGCAGGCCCGCGCCGCCGCCGCGCGGTTCACGCTCGCGGGCGACGATCGCTTCAAGGTCCTCATCGCCCACCACCCGTTCGTCTTGCCCACCGGCCGCCCCGAGCACGAGCGCGTCGACGGCGCCGCCACCGCGGTCCCGATCCTCGAGGCCGCGGGCGTCGCGGTGATCTGCACCGGCCACCTGCACATCGCCTTCGCGTCGGACACCGCGGGCTTCCGCAGCGAC
This sequence comes from Myxococcales bacterium, assembly GCA_043737575.1. Lineage (GTDB taxonomy): Bacteria > Myxococcota_A > Polyangia > Haliangiales > Haliangiaceae > UBA2376. The sequence continues at coordinate 5,581 of JAYTAJ010001059.1, forward strand.
GATCGCGAGATCGTCGCGGTCCACGCCGGCACCTGCATCTCGACCCGCCGCCGCGGCGAGCCCAACGGCTACAACCGCCTGATCATCGACGGCGACACGCTGACGATCCACCAGCGCGTCTGGGACGCGACCCGCTTCATCGACGGTCCCCACAAGACCTACCAGCGCACCGCCGGCCACTGGCGCCACGCCCCCGATCGCGCCGCTTGACACTCTTGGTGGGCTCCGCGCCGCGGAACCCGTTCGAGCGTGCGTCGAGGACTGCGCCCCACGCACCGGGTTCAGGGATGGATTCAGAATTCTGCTTGGCGGGGGGCGCGGGGGAACGGGATCACGTCGCGGATGTTCTCGATGCCGGTCGCGTACTGGATCGCGCGCTCGAAGCCGAGGCCGAAGCCGGCGTGGGGCACGGTGCCGTAGCGCCGCAGATCGCGATACCAGCCGTAATCATCCTTGGGCAGCTTCATCTCGTCGAGGCGGGCGTCGAGCACCGACAGCCGCTCCTCGCGCTGGCTGCCGCCGATGATCTCGCCGATGCCCGGGACGAGCAGGTCCATCGCCGCGACTGTCTGGCGGTCGGGTGCGCAGCCGTCGGTTTGGCGCATGTAGAAGGCCTTAATCGCGCGCGGATAGTTGTAGACGGTGACGGGGCACTTGAAGTGCTCCTCGGTGAGAAAGCGTTCGTGCTCGGCCTGGAGATTTTCGCCCCACGCGACAGGGTGTTCCCACGTTTTGCCGCTCTTCGTGAGAATCTCGACCGCCTCCGTGTAGCTGCAGCGGACAAACGGTTTTTCCAAAACGAA
>JAYTAJ010001060.1:0-14510 GCA_043737575.1 Myxococcales bacterium
GCCTCGGGCCTGCTCGGCGGAAACCTCGCGGCCGAGCTGTGCGCCCAGGGCTGGACGGTGCGGGCGACCCGGCGCGGCTCGACGAAGATCGATCACCTCGCCGACCTGCCGATCGCGTGGGTGCCGGGCGATCTCGACGACGCCAGCGCGCTGACCGCGGCGTTCCGCGGCGCCGACGCGGTGTTCCACTGCGCGGCGATGGTGTCGATCGTGCCGAAGGTGACGCCCGCGATCCGCGCCGCCAACGTCGACGGCACCCGTCACGTCGTCGCGGCGATGCGCGCCGCGGGCGCGGGCCGGCTGGTCCACGTCTCGAGCGTCGTCACCGTCGGGGTCGCGGTCGACGCCACGCCCGCGACCGAGGCGACCCGGTGGAACCTCGCCGACCACGGCCTCGCCGACGGGTACTCGATCACCAAGCGCGAGGCCGAGGAGGTCGTGATCGCGGCGGCCGACGTCGACGCGGTGATCGTCAACCCCGGCTACATGCTCGGGCCGCGCGACGCCCGACCGTCGTCGAGCGGGCTCATCATCAAGGTCGCGAAGCGCAAGCTGCCGGGCGCGACCCCGGGCGTCAACGACTTCGTCGACGTCCGCGACGTCGCTCGCGGGATGATCGCCGCGTTCGCGAAGGGCGCGCGCGGCGAGCGCTACATCCTCGGCGGCGAGTCGATGACCTACCGCGACGCCTTCGCGCTGATGGCGAAGGTCGCGGGCGTGGCGCCGCCGCGGTTCACGCTGCCGCGCCCGCTGGCGCTGCTGATCGGCCGCGGCGGCGACGCGTGGCACCGCGTGACCGGCAAGGAGCCGGTCGTGAACAGCACCCAGGTCCGCTACGCGTTCCAGCCGCACTTCCGGTTCTCGAGCGCGAAGGCCGAGCGGGTCCTCGGCTACACCCACGGGCCGATCGAGCCGGCGATCGCGGCGGCGATCGCGTGGTTCCGCCAGCACGGCATGCTGTGAGCGCGGACAGGTAGGTGTGGACGGATCCGACGGTGGCGCGGCGGCGGCGATCGCAACTGCGCGTGATCCCGGCACGCGCGTCGCGGCACACCGCGTGCAAAACTCGTCCGCTCGGGTCTCGCGACCCACTGGAGGCACGATGCGCGCTGTGGCTTATCTCTTCTCCTCGCTGGTCCTGACGGTCGTCGCGTGTGGCGACGACGGCGGCGACTCGGTCACGCCGACCCTGGTCCCGGGCGGCGGGGTCCGCGATCCTGGGATCGAGGGCACCGTCCACGTCTACGCGATCGACGTCGACACCGACGCGCCGATCGTCGGCGCTGGGGTGCTGGTCGGCGACAAGGAGGGCGTCACCGACGGGACCGGCCTGTTCACCGCGAGCGGCGTGACCGGCCCGCAGACGGTCGCGATCAAGGCGACCGGCTACGCGACGTCGGTGTGGGTCGGGCTCGACAGCGCCAACCTCACCGCGGCCCTGGACCGCACGCCCGAGTCGTCGACGGTGCCGAAGCAGGCCGAGCTGGCGGGGACCATCACCGGCTGGGCCACCTTGCCCGCGCCCGCGGCCGATCACTTCGCCGCCGCGGTGGTGTCGTACTCGCACAGCCGCGAGCTCGGCGCCAACGACAACGAGCTCGATCCGCCCGACGTGCCGGGCGACCTCGACGCCAACGTCTGCGCCCGCGCCGCGGTCGGCCCGGTGCCCGCGTGCGCGTGGCGGATCAACGCGCGCACCGGTCGGGTGCAGCCGTACGCGGTCGTGTTCGACGTCGACACTCGCGGCACCGCCATCGAGAGTGACGACGTCGTCACGATCACCGGCTTCGCGATCGGCCCGGTGGTCACGGTCGTCGATCGCGCCAACCAGGCGAACCTGGCGCTCACGCTCCTGCCCGCGGGCAGCACGACCACGGCGCAGGTGAACTTCGGGACGCCGCCGACCGGGCTGGCGACGACCTTCGGCATCGTCGGCGTCGACGTCGGCGAGGCCGGGCTCCTGCAGATCGGCACCGCTGGCAACACCTCGACCAGCATCGTGATGCCGAGCCTGTCGGCGATCGCGGGGTCGACCTACCAGCTCACCGCCATCGCCCAGGAGGACGTCGCCGACGGTACCGCGGCCCAGAGCATCGTCGTGCGCCGCAACCTGGCGAGCGCGTCGGCGATCGCCGCGGGCGACTGGCTGCCGCCGCCGACCGGCCTGTCGTCGGATCGGGCGACGGTGTCGTTCGGCCGGGTCGCGGGCGCGAGCGTGCAGACGGTCGAGATCGACACCCGCACGGGCGCGGTCAACAACCGCCAGATGTCGGTGATCGTCCTCGACGACAGCGCGACGGTGACGCTGCCGACCGCGTTCGCGCCGCTGCCGGCCGGGAGCATCCTGGTCCGCGCCAGCGCTATCGACGTCGGCGTCGCGTTCGATCCGCAGGAGTTCGCGATCGACGATTTCGAGGACATCCTGGCGCGGATCTCGAGCGAGACGATCCGCCTGAACTGAACTTCAGGGAGGACTTTCGCTAGATTGCGGGGATGACGCTCACTCGCGCCTCGTTACGCCGCGCCGCGGCGCTGGTCCCCGACGGCGAGCGCCTGGCGCTCCTGCCGCTGCTCATGCAGGACGTGGTGATCGATCCGCTGCCGCCCGACGCCGCGCTCGATCGGCTGCTGCACTACCTGCTCGATCCGCTCGGCCGCGCGATCGTCGGCGTCGACGCGGCCCACGCGGCGTGGATCGCCGGATCGCCGCTCTTGCGGCCGTGCGGGCCGGGGGCGGCGGTGCCCCTCGCCGACGATCTGGCGGCGGTGGTGGTGGCGCCGATGCTGGCGCGGGCCGACGACCTGCCCGAGGTGCTGTTGCGCTGGCGGTGGTCGCCGCGGGCCGACGAGCTGATCGCGGCGACGATCGCGGCGATGGAGCCCGCCGCGGGGGCGCGGGCGCTGGCGCGGCTGCGCGCGCCCGGGCGCGACGAGGCGCTGGTGCACCAGGCGGCGCTGCAGGCCGGCCGGGTGCTGGCGTGGGCGCCGCACCTGCATGACGGCGCCGATGCCCAGGCGATCGTCGACGAGCTGCTGGTGCTGCTGGCGCCGACCTCGCCGCGGCCGCAGCTCGCGGCGCTGGTCGCGGCGCTCGGGCCGATCGCGCGGGCACCGACCGGGCTCGGCGAGCGGGTGCGGCTGCATGGGCTCGCGCAGCTCGGCGCCGCGGTCGAGCGCATCCTCGGTCGGGCCCAGCCCCTGGGCTTCGCCGCCGAGCTGACGGCGCTCGCGCAGCCGACCGACCGGGCGCAGCCCGACTGGGAGCACGCCGAGTTCTGCGCTCACCTGCTCGGTGCCGCGGCGCCTGCCGACTCCGATGCTTTCTCCGACTGGCACGCTCGATGTGAGGGCGTGTTCCGGGAACTGCCACTCTTCCCGGCGTTCCTCGACGGCCTGGTCCAGGCCGGGGCCGTGGCGCCGCTGGCGCAGCTGGTCGCGGCGATGACGGCGGGCGACGCCGACGATCGCGCCCTCGCCGCCGATCTGTCCACCCAGCTGCCGCTCGATGAGGCCGCGCCGGCGCTGGTGGCGCTGCTCGAGGACGCCCGGGCCGAGGTCCGGGTCGCGGCGCTGCGCGGCCTGACGCTGATCGGCGCGGTCGAGCCGATCGCCAAGCGCCTCGCCGATCCGGAACCCGCGGTCGCCGCCGCCGCGGCGCTGGCGCTGGTCGAGCTGGGCGAGGACGCGCGCTGCGCCGAGCGCGCCGATGATCCCGATCCGCTGCGGCGCGCCGCCGTCGCAGCGGCGCGTGGCGCCCACGACCCCGAGACCCTCGGCGCGCTGATCGATCGGCTCGCGGCCGTCGAGTCCCGCGATGACCTCGCCGCGTCACCGCTGCTCGCGGCGGTCACCGCCAGCCTGTTCACGACGCCCGCCGGCCTGCACCGCGCCGCCGCGCTGATCGGCGACCGTCCCGACGCGCTGTCGATCGTCGCGCTGGCGCTGCCGCGCGACGACGCCGCGGCGCCTGGCGTGCTGGCGCCGCCCGACGCCCTCGCCGCGCTCGATCACGCGCTCACCGCCGCCGCCGCGGACCCGGAGGCCGCCGCCCTCGGGCTTGGCCTCCTCGCCGGGCTGTCGTGCGGCGACGCGACCCTGGCCCGCCGCATCGCCGCGGCGCTCGTCGCCACCGACGGCGGCGCCGGGCCGCTCCTGGACGCGCTCGCCGCGCTGCGGGTCCGCACCACCGAGGGCGCCGCCGCGATCGCGCCGCTCCTCGCCGACGATCAGCCGCGCGGCGACCGCCTCGCCGCCGTCGCCGCCGCCGGTCGCATCCTGCCCGCCGACCACGAGGCCTGGGCGCAGCTCGTTCCGATGCTCCAGCTCGACAGCGACGCCCGCGCCGCGGCCTGGGCTGCGCTGCGCGATCGCGTCCGCTACGGGTGACGCCACACGCTCAGAACACGAAGCCGCACGTCGCCTTCGCGCGCGCGACCGCGTCGGCGACGTCGTCGGGATCGAACACCATGAAGCGGCCGATGTCGGGCACGACGCTGCGCTCGTGGGTCGCGACCAGCCTGCCCTGGGCGTCGAAGCACGCGGCGCCGACGTCGGTCGGCTCGAACTGGATCGTCGACGGCGGCAGGAAGTGGTACTTGCCGTAGCGCGGCGACTCCCAGGTGCCGGCCCGCGGGCTCGCGATCGACGCCGCGGTCTGCGAACGCGCGCCGTAGCAGGTCGGCGACGTGGAAGCTCGGATCGACCAGCGCGGGATAGGCCTGCCGCTGGCCGGCCAGAACACGGCCCGCGCCGCCGCCGCTGTCCCACGGGGACAGCGCCTCGACCCCCTGCGCGCATATCCCGTCGGTATCCCGCGGGCGAGGCCGAGATGATGCAGACTCGTCACTCTGGCGCCGCCCGCTGCTCCCGATCCCCGCGCGCCGGGCGCCTACATCGTCGACGACGAGCCCGACGTCGCGCGCGTCATCGGGCGCACCCTGGGCGCGCTCGGCTACCGCATCGTCGGTGTCGCCCACGATCCGTCGGTCGCGCTCGCCGAGATCCCGGCCGCGCGCCCCGATCTCGTCATCATGGACATCGATCTGAAGCGGGACCTCACGGGCGTCGACGTCGCGCTCCAGCTCCAGGGCAAGTGCGATGCGCCGATCGTCTTCTTCACCAGCTCCGTGGACCCCGACCTGGAGCTGCTGACCGGCACCGACCGGGTGTTCGGCTATCTGACGAAGCCGGTCCACGGCATCGCCTTCCGGGCGACGATCGAGCTGGTCCGGCTGCAGCACGCCTCGCGCGCCCGGCTGCAGGAGCTCGAGCACCGCTACCACGCGCTGTTCGATCAGGCCGCGGTCGGCGTCGCCCAGGTCGACGGCACCGGCCGGTTCATCGAGGTCAATCGCCGCTGCGCCGAGATCTTCGCCCGCCCGGTCGAGGAGATGCGCGATGTCGACGGCTTCGCGATCGCGGTGCCAGCCCAGCGCGCCGCCTACCTCGACGGGCTCGGCCGCCTCGGGCGCGGCGAGCTGCACGAGCTCTCGATCGACCTGTGCTGCCGCCGCCGCGATGGCACGCTGGTCTGGGTCGAGGTCGCGGCGTCGCCGCTGGGCGGCGCGATCGCGTCGTCGCCCCACGCCGTCGTGATCGTGCAGGACGTCACCGCCCGCCGCCGCGCCGAGGACGCGCTGCGGCGCCACGAGCATCTCCTGGCCGAGTCGCAGCGGATCGCCGCGGTCGGCAGTTTCGCATTCGACTTCGCCACCGGCTCGATCACCTGGACCGACGAGATGTACCGGCTCCACGGCCGGACGCCGGAGACCTTCACGCCGACCGGCGAGTCGATCGCCGAGGTGGTCCATCCCGACGACCTCGGCAAGGTGGTGGCGTCGATGACCCAGGTCCAGCAGCTGGACTGGGTCCACTCCACGCTCAACTTTCGCACCCACCCGCGCGACGGCGAATGCCGTGCGCTCGAGGCCCACGGCGAGCTGGTGCGCGACGATCGCGGGGTCGCCTACGCGGCGATCGGCACCGTCCAGGACATCACGCCGCAGGTCCGGGCCGAGGCAGCGTTGCGCGAGAGCGAGGCCCGGTACCGCAGCGTCTTCGATCACGCCGTCGACGGCATCGTGCGGACCACGCTCGCCGGCGTCATCGTCGACGCCAACCCGGCGCTCGTCGCCATCGCCGGCACCGCCACCGCGCTGATCGGCACGCCGCTGCAGGCGCGCTTCCTCCACGCCGAGGACGTCGACGCGCTCGACCTCGCGCACCACCAGCCGGGCCGGCCGATCGAGGCGACCTGGCGGCGCCCCGACGGTGGCCTGGTCCGGGTCCAGATCGACGGCGTCGTGGTCGGCGACGGCCCCGGCCGCCACTTCCTCGGCTTCGTCCGCGATCTGACCGCCGAGCGCGAACGGACCGCGCGCGAGTCGCAGCTGCTCGAGCACAACGAGCAGCTCGAGCTGGTCATCGATGGCACCCGGCTCGGGGTCTGGAACTGGTATCCGCGGCCCGACACCGTGCTGGTCAGCCCGCGCATGCGCGAGATGCTCGGCGACGAGCCCGACGAGCCGCCGCCGACCCTCGCGGCGTGGACCAGCCGGATCCACGCCGACGATCTCGAGTCGTTCCACCGTGCGTTCCAGGCCCACGTCCACGGCGGCCACAGCTACTTCCAGCACGTCCATCGGGTCCGCCGCGCCGACGGCCGCTGGATCCACGTCCTCGACCGTGGCCGCATCGTCGAGCGCGACGCCGAGGATCGGCCGGTCCGCTTCTGCGGCACGTACACCGACATCACCGCCGAGAAGGAGACCGAGCGCGAGGCGATCGAGGCCAGCCACGCCAAGACCGCGTTCCTCGCCAACATGAGCCACGAGCTGCGGACCCCGCTGAACGCCGTGCTCGGCCTGTCGGAGGCGCTGCTCGAGGGCACCTTCGGCGATCTCACCGCGCCGCAGACCAGCTCGCTCGAGACCATCCACGACAGCGGCCGCCACCTCCTGGCGCTCATCAACGACGTCCTCGACATCGCCCGCGTCGAGGCCGGCAAGCTGCCGATCGAGCGCGAGCGCATGCTGTTGCGTCCGGTCATCGACGAGAGCATCGCGCTGGTCTATGGCCAGGTCGGCGCCAAGGGCCAGCGGCTCCTCACCGAGCTGGATCCGGCGCTGCCGCCGGTCGATGTCGACAAGCGCCGCATCAAGCAGGTGCTGATCAACCTCCTGACCAACGCGATCAAGTTCAGCCCGTCCGGCTCGACGATCGTGCTGCGCGCGGTCACGCGCAGCGACGACCGCAAGGTCGAGATCTCGGTGTCCGACAACGGCCGTGGCATCGCCAGCGCCGACCGCGGCCGCATCTTCGAGCCGTTCGTGACGCTCGATCGATCGCTGTCGCGCGATCAGGGCGGCGCCGGGCTCGGGCTCGCGCTGGTGAAGCGCATCGTCGAGCTCCACGGCGGCGACATCCGCGTCGACAGCGAGCTCGGGGTCGGGACGACCTTCGTGATCGGGCTGCCGCTGGCGGCGAGCCTCGAGCTCGAGGCGCCGACCGAGGGCCGCGGCGTGACGATCCATCGTCGGGCGCCGCGCGGCGACACCGCGCCAGTCCTCGTGCTCGCCGAGGACAACGAGGCCAACATCGTCACCTTCCAGGCCTACCTCGAGAGCCTCGACTACCGGGTGCGCGTGGTCCGCGATGGCGCCTCGGCGGTCGTCGCCGCGGCCGCGCCCGACGTCGCGGTGGTGCTGATGGACGTCCAGCTGCCCGAGCTCGATGGCCTCGAGGCGATCCGCCGCATCCGCGCGGCCGAGTCCGGCGCCGCCAAGGTGATCATCGCGCTCACCGCCTACGCGATGCCCGCCGACGAGGCCCGCTGCCTCCAGGCCGGCGCCTCGGCGTACCTGGCCAAGCCGGTCCGGCTGCGCCAGCTCACCGACACCATCGACCGCCTGATCCGCGCCGGCGCGAGCGTGGTGCCATGACCGCGCCGCGGGTGCTGGTGGTCGACGACGAGCCGAGCGCGCGCCAGACCGCGCACGCGATGCTCTTGCCCGCGGGCTACGAGCTGCGGTTCGCGGCGAGCGGCGCCGAGGCGGTCGGGCTCCTCGACGGTGCGCCGATGGATCTGGTGATCTGCGACGTGATGATGCCCGGGCTCGACGGCCACGCGGTGTGCCGGGCGATCAAGGCCCACTCCGAGTGGCAGTACGTCCCGGTCATGCTGGTGACCGCGCTCGGCGATCCCGACGACATCGTGCGTGGCCTCGAGGCCGGCGCCGATCAGTTCGTCACCAAGCCGGTCGAGGGCGCGGTCCTGCGGGCGCGGGCCAGCGCGATGCTGCGGGTCCGCGGTCACTACGACCGGCTGCGGAAGACCCGCACCACCGCGCCGCGGCCCGATCGCCGCGCCCAGCTCGTCGATCAGTCCAACCTCACCAGCCGCGAGCGCGAGGTCCTCGAGCTGCTGTTGCTCGGCCGCACCCACGAGGACGTCGCCCAGGTGCTCGGCATCACCGAGCGGACGTCGAAGTTCCACCAGGCCAACCTGCTCGCCAAGCTGGGCGCCGAGTCGCGGCTCGATCTGATGCGCCTGTTCCTGTGATCGCGGCGGCCGCGGTCACGACCACAGCGCGTGGCCCTCGGCGGCGAGCCAGCGCTCGAACCGCGCCAGCAGCGTGAGATCGGCGCCGCCGTCGGCGCCGTCGCGGCGCAGCACCTCGAGCGCCTCGGCCAGCGAGTGCGCGCGCAGCGACGGCTGATCGCGGGTCAGCGTGTCGAACACGTCGAGGATGCGGAACACCCGGGCCAGCCGCGGGATCGCCTCGCCGGCGAGGCCCTCGGGGTAGCCACCGCCGTCCCACCGCTCGTGGTGGTGGCGGACGATCGACACCAGCAGCGCAGTGTCGGGGAGCGGCTGCAACAGCGCCGCGCCGATCTCGGTGTGCCGCTGCATGATCTCGGTCTCGTGCGGTGACAGCGGCCCGGACTTGACCAGGATCGCCTCGGGGATCGCGATCTCGCCGATGTCGTGGAGCACCGCGGCGTGCTCGAGGGCGTGGCGCTCGGCCGCCGACAGGTCGAGGTCCGCGGCGAACCCGGCGCAGGCGCGCAGCAGCCGATCGTCGGTGCGACCGAGCCCGCGCTCCTTGGCCTGGACGAAGCGCCACAGCGCGCTGAGGATGCGCTCCGACGGATTCTCGCGCACCCACGACCGCCGCAGCCGGGCCAGCGATCGCAGGCGATAGGCCAGGAACTGCCGGTTGATCGGCTTCTCGATCAGCTCGTCGCAGCCGGCGCCGAACGCGAGGCGCCGCGCCTCGGGACCGTCGAGCGCGCTGGTGAGCACGACCGGGACGCCGTGGGTGCCGGGGTTGGCCTTGAGCCGCGCGCACAGCTCGTAGCCGTCGGCGCCGGGCTGATCGACGTCGAGCACGACCGCGTCGGGCTGGTAGCGCAGGATCTCCTCGACCAGCAGATCGCTCGACGGCAAGATCTGCAGCTCGAAGTCGTGGGCGGCCACGACCGATGCCAGCACCGCGAGATCGGCGGGATCGCCGCGCAGCGCCAGCACGCGGACCTCGGCCGCGCCGCGCGATGCCGGGCTCATCGCAGCTCCGCCAGTCGGGCGAGCAGCTCCGGCACCAGCGCGGCCAGCGGCGCCGCGGCGCGTTGCCCGAGCAGCGCGTCGAGCCGATCGTCGAGCCCGACCAGGGCGTCCAGTCGCGCCGACCACGCCGCGAGGTCGGCGCCCGGGCCGTCGTGCAGCTCCGCGATCAGCGCGGCGTCGTGCGCGACCAGGTCCTGGCGGCGGTTGATGCCGCGCAGCAGATCGGCGCAGGTCCACAGGTCCTCGAGCAGATGCAGGCCTTCTCGGGCCGAGCGATCGTGGCGGGCCCAGTCGAGCGCGCGGGCCCGCAGCGCGCGCAGCACCGCCCGATCGCTGGCGCGCACGTCGGCGTAGTCGGGCTCGGTGACCATCAGCGCCATCGCGCCCGCGGCGTAGCGGACCGCGGTCAGCACCGCCTCGGGGCTGTCGCCGTCGGGTCGCCGCAGGCCGCGGCGGAAGGTCGCGTAGAGGCGCCGCACCGCCAGCGCCGACTCGAGATCGGACACCCGATGCCGGCCCTGATGCGCGCCGCCGAGGATGTCGGGCGAGCCCTCGATCCGCGCCACCTCGAGCACCGCGCGGACCGCGCGCCGCAGCTTCCGCCGCGCCGACTCCGCGGTCACCACGACGTCGTCGGCGCCCCGGGCGGCGCCAAGCTCGCGCAGCAATCGCTTGAGCTCGAGAGCGCCCGCGAAGCACATGTCGGCAACCTCGGTGACGTCGTCGATCGCCTGCAGCTCGCCGAGCAACTCGACCGCACGCTCGACCAGGCGCCGGACCTCGCGCGCCAGGGCGGCGGCGCCGACCGCGTCGCCTTCGCAGGTCCCGGGATCGAGCCCGGCCGCGAGGCTGGCGAGATCGCGCAGCTCGATCAACCGCTGCATCTCGGCGGCGCGGTCGGGAGTCTCGGGCAAGGGCGAGCCCGCCATCAGGCACCCGCCAGGTGGTAGGCGGTGATCGCGGCGACGCTGGCGCGGTCCTCGCAGCAGACCGCGTACAACAGCTCGTCGCGCCACCACACCGAGATCGCGCCGCCGCTGGCGGTGGTGGCGAGCGTGAACGACGGGGCGGCCCCGAGCTCGCGGCTCGCGAGCTGCACCGATCGGGCCCAGCGCCCGAGGGTGCGCAGGCCCCGGACCGTCATGCCGTAGCCGAGCTCGGCCAGCGGGATCGCGGTGTCGAGCCCGGGCTCGACCAGGAACGCCGCGCCGTGGAGCCCCGACCCGTCCGTCGACGTCAGCTCGAGCCGCGCGACCCGCTGGGCGTGGGGGACGTACAGCGCGACGACGTCGAGCAGCACGTCGACCGGCCGGAACGTGAACAGCGGCGCGTAGCCGAGGCCGCCGTGGGGCGACCAGCGGGTCGGCTGGTGGCTGCGGCACAGCTCGACCAGCGACTCGGCCGAGTGGCGGCGCAGCGCGATCTCGAGCTCGCGCGGCTCGATCCAGCCCTCGTCGACCAGCGTCTGGCCGAGCAGGCGACCCTCGGCGCGGCACCGCTGATAGACCGCCTCGAGCGCGTCGTCGTCGACGCCCGCGAAGGTCTGCAGCAGATCGCGGAGGCGATGGCGGAGGCCGTGGGCCGCGGCCCAGCAGATGCGGGACCGTTCGACGAACACGCCGCCGGACCCCGCGGTCCCGGCGCCGAACGTCAGGAGCCCCGAGTCGTCGGGCGCCAGGCCCTCGACCTCGACCAGCGCATCGAGCATGGCGGTCCACGCGACCTCCATCATCGCTACACCCCCCACGCGGCGAGATCGATCGTCGTCTCGAGCGTCTCGATGGCGCGGCGGGTCGAGCTGACGACCCACATCAGGTTGGGCTCGCGGCTGCACGCCACCGCCAGCGCGAGGCGCGGATCGCGGCGCCCGCCCTGGATGACGACCAGCTGATCGTGGAGCACGAACACGTACTCGACGAAGGCGGACGGCGTCTCCGCGCCGATCGCGGGCATCGGGCGAACCGCCAGGCAGCGCGTCGCCGATCGCAGCAGCGGCTCGTGGTCGAGCACGCTGGTGGCGCCGACGCCGCCGAGCAAGATCCCGTCGGGCAGCAGCACCAGCGCGCCGTGGACGAGCCCCGGCACCAACGCGCACGCCGCGGCGATCGTCTCGGTCATGGCGGTCACGGCGGCACCAGGCCGACGAAGACCGGTCGGTCGCGCTCGGCGACGCCGATGGTGTCGAGCGTGCAGGGCCAGGACAGCGCCGCCGCCTCGAACAGCGTCGCCGCGTCGGCGAGCATCCGGCTGGTGGTGCGGGCGTGGTCGGCGAGGTGATCGGAGAACAGCTCGCGCAGCGACGGCTCGCTCTGCACGATCTGCCACAGCCGCCAACGTCCGTCGCCGGTCTCGGCGAGCACGATGCAGCGTCGGCGCGACAGCAGCGCCTGGGCGCCGACGTGGATCCGAGCCCACGCCACCAGCGCGGCGCGACCGCGATCGAGATCGTCGAAGACCGCCGCGGCGCTCGAGTGAAAGCGCCAGCCAGTGCCGAGGCCGGCCACGCAGTCGCCGGTCGTGGTGACCCGGGCCGCGGGGCCGATCTCCGCGGCTTCGCGCAGGACGATGCGGCCCTCGATCGGCGGCCACACGAAGCCGCTGGGCACGTCCTGGTTCGGCGCGCGCGCCGCCAGGTTCGGCTCCGCCGCGACGATCTCCGGCGCGGCGGCGTCGGTCGGGGCGCCGTCGAGCCCGCGCAGCAGCTCGAGCAGCTCGGTGCCGCTGCCGAACGCCGGGCGATCCGTCGGCAGGCCGCCGCGCTGTTGCAGCTCGCGCACCCGATCGAGCGCGAGGCGGACCGCGAACACGAAGGCCTCGCGCACGCCGGTGCCGTCCTGCGCGACCGACTCGACCATCGCCAGGCGCTCGGCGCGGGCGCGGTCACGCACCGTCTCGATCGGCACCGCATCGGCGGCGTCGCGCTTGTTGGCCTGGAACACCACGCCGACCGGGACGCCGTCGCGGCCGTCGAGCCACGCCCGCAGCTCGTGCAGCCGCACCACGGTGTCGGGCCACCCCGCCGCGCTGGTGTCGCCGACGAAGACCACGACATCGGCGCGATCGAGAAAGTGGGCGCGGCGCCGGGTCCAGCGCCGCTGCCCCGGCACGCTCGCGATCTGGCACCGGATCGGCGCGCCGTCGAAGCGGCCGCCGACGTGCTCGAGCCAGTCGAAGAAGACCGTGCGCCCGGCCCGCTCCTCGGGCGTGTAGACCTCGCGGCCGAAGCTACGCGCCAGGGCGCGGACGCTGGTCGTCTTGCCGGCCGCGGGCGGGCCGTCGTAGACGACGCTGATCACGATCGCTTGGTCTTCTTGGTCGACGGCGGCCACGACTCTCCTCGGGTAGCAGGTGGCAGGCGCCGTGCGGGCTGATCCGCGGCTCAGGCGAGGGCGGCGGCGTGCTTGTTGACCGCGTTGCGGACGATCGCGAGATTCGTCGCGGCGCGATCCGCGGCCAGGTACACGAACGACGACGGCGAGATGATCTTGATCAGGTGGATCTGATCGCCCAGCGTGAGGAGGATGTCCTCGAGCGTCGTGCGCAGGTTGAGCGCCTTCATGATCTTCAGCTTCTGCTTGATGATCTCGCTGTTGTAGGCGCTGGCCGCGGTCAGGTCGAAGTCGGAGCGCGCCGAGCGCGCGCCGAGCGTCATGCCGGACTCGAGGTCGACGAGGGAGGCGGCGATGAAGCCGGGGATGTCATTGGCGACGCGATCGAACGCGTCCTGGATCTGCTTCTCGGAGGGCATCGTGGTTCCTTGGGTCGGAGGGTCAGGGACAGGGAGTGCGTCGGAGCTGATCAGTTGACGACCAGGTCCTTCTCGATCTGGCGGAGCTGGAGGCGCGCCATGGCCAGGTTCGACTTGGCCTTGTCGAGCACCAGGTAGATGAACAGCGCGTCGTTCGACGCGAGCGGGCGGATGAGGTGGTAGCCCTTGCCCAGCGTGATCAGGATGTCGTCGATCGCGTCGTTGAGATTCAGCGCCTTCATGGTCTTGCGCTTGGCGCGCACGACCTCGGTGTTGCCGGCGGCGGCGATCTCGAGATCGACCGTCGCGCCCCCGGCCGAGCCGAGGGTCATGCCGCTGTTGCTGTCGACGATGCAGACGCCGAGGCAGCCCTCGATCTCGAGGAGCTTGGGAAGGGTTTCTTTCACGTTTGCCATGTCTGGTGACCTCTGAATGGATGGAAGAGCTGCACCCTTTGTAGAGCAGCCTCGTCGAGTCCACACCTGTCCCGCCGGACAGGGAGATACCCGCGCACACCTGCCCGCCCGTCGCTATCGGCCGTGGTCGTCGTCGGGCGGCCAGGCGTCGATCGGCACCAGCGGCTCGGGCATCGGCGCGGCGATGCGGCGCTCGTAGTCGATCCACACCCGCGGATCGCGTCGACAATCGTAGAGGCGGCAGGTCGCCGGCCGATCGTGGTACGCGCCGCAGCCGCCGTCGCGGTGCAGGTAGCCGCAGTAGCCGGTCGCCGGATCCTTCGCGAGCACGTACGGATCGTGGAGGTTCCAGCGCAGCCGGCCCTCCTCGAGATCCTCGCGCGACAGCGTCACCGTCATCGCGCAGCAGCGACCCTTGCACAGCGGCAACAGCGCCGCGCAGTCGACGTCGGGGCTGACCACGCCGCGCTTGTCGCCGCCGACCGCGAGCTTCACCTGCGTGCGATCGCCGTGCAGCCCCTCGAGCCAGCGACGGTGCTGCGGCAGGAGCTGGCGGTTCTGCACCAGCAGATCGATCAGCGCCTCGAGCCGATGCGCGAGATCGCCGTGATCGCCGCGGTCCGCGAGCTGCGCCGCCATGCGCTCGATCGTCGCGATGACGTCGGGCGTGAGCGGGGGCGGCTCCGCGTCCATGCTCGACGGTATCACGGCATGTCGAAGGTCAGCTCGCGCACGATCTCGACGTCGGCCCACGAGTACAAGTAGCCGTCGGTCTCGCCCT
>JAYTAJ010001061.1:0-2789 GCA_043737575.1 Myxococcales bacterium
CGCGGCGTTCATGCTCGAGAACTGCACGTCGTTCGCGCCCGACGCCGGCATCCTCACCAACGTCACGCCCGATCACCTCGATCGGTTCGGCACGATCGAGCGCTACGCCGAGATGAAGGGCCGCATCTGGGACTGGCAGCGCGCCGATCAGGTCGCGATCGCCAACGCCGCCGATCCCTGGGTCGTCGCCGAGACCGCGGGCGCGCCTGGGCCGCTCTTGTGGTTCGACTCGCGGCCGGGCGCCGACGTCGCGCGCGGCGCGTGCGTGTCGGCCGATCGTCGCGCGCTGATCCTGCGCGGCGTGCCAGGCGCCGCGGCCGAGGAGCCGTTCCCCGTCGACGATCTGGTGATCGTCGGCAACCACAACCTCGAGAACGCGATGGGCGCATACCTCGCGGCCCGCGCCAGCGGCGTGTCGATCGACGCGATCCGCGCCGGCGCGCGCAGCTACCGGCCGCTGCCGCACCGCATGGAGCTGGTCGGCGACAAGGACGGCACCTACTACTACGACGACTCGAAGGGCACCAACGTCGCGTCGGTCGCGGCGTCGGTGCGCGGCTTCCCGCGCCCGCTCGCGCTGATCGCGGGCGGCGTCGACAAGGGCGGCAGCTACCGGCCGATGCTCGAGGCCCTCGACGGTGGCTGCAAGGGCATCGTGCTGATCGGCGCCGCCGCCCCGCTGATCCGCGCCGCGTGCGTCGCGCACGGCGTGACCTATCCCGTCCTCGACGCCACCGATCTGCACGACGCCGTCGCTCAGGCGACCGCGCTGGTCGGGCCCGGCGACGCGGTGGTGCTGTCGCCCGCGTGCGCCAGCTACGACATGTTCCAGAATTTCGGACACCGCGGCCGGGTGTTTCGCGACGCGGTCAGCGCGGTCGGCGCCAAGCGCCTGGATTAGCTGCGGAAGCGGTAGTCGCGCTACTCGGCCTTGTACTGCGACGTATCGATCTGGTGACGCTGCAGGAGGCGGCGGAAGTTGGTGCGATCGATCCCGGCGATGCGCGCCGCCGCGGCGACGCTGCCGTGGGTGCGCTCCATCAGCCGCACCAGGAACACCCGCTCGAAGTCGAGCCCGGCGCGGCGCTTGGCCTCGGTGAGCGGCACGCCGTCGAGGTCGTCGACGCGACCGATCATCCCCGAGCCGAGCGCGATGCGCGGCACGCCACCCCCGATGCGGGCCGGCAGCGCCGACGGCTCGATGCGGTCGTCGCCGCTGAGCGCGATCGCGTGGAGCAGCGCGTTCTCCAGCTCGCGGACGTTGCCCGGCCAGTCGTGGGTGCACAACAGCTCGAGCGCGCCGTCGGAGATCGCCGGGCCGGCGCGGCGGTGCTTCTGCATCAGGCTCGCGATCAGCGCCGGCAGATCGTCGCGGCGCTCGCGCAGCGGCGGCAGGGTCAGGTTGACGACGTTGAGTCGGAACAGCAGATCGCTGCGGAACAGCCCGGCCGCGACCGCCTTCGTCAGATCGACGTTGGTCGCGGCGATGACGCGGACGTCGACGGTGCGGGTGGCGTCGCTGCCGACTTGGCGGATCTCGCCGCACTGGATCGCGCGCAGCAAGCGGGCCTGGACCGGCAACGGCATGTCGCCGATCTCGTCGAGGAACAGGGTGCCGCCGTCGGCCTCGACGAACACGCCCGGCCGCGCCGTGGTGGCGCCGGTGAACGAGCCGCGGGCGTGGCCGAACAGCTCGCTGTCGATCAGCCCCTCGGGGATGCCGCCGCAGTTGAGCGGCACGAAGTTCTTGTCGCGGCGACCGGACAGCTCGTGGAGCGCGCGCGCCACGACCTCCTTGCCGGTGCCGCTCTCGCCGGTGATGAGGATGTTGACCGTGGTCTTCGCGAGCTGGTGGATCTGCCGGCGCAGATCGCGCAGCGCGTCGCTGGTGCCGACCAGCGACTTCTCGAGATCGAACGACGCGTCGAGCTCGCTGGGACGCGCCTGCCGCGCCATCGCGGTCTGCCGCGCCGCCATGCGGACGATGTCGACCACCTGATCGGGCATGAACGGCTTGACGATGTAGTGATACGCGCCCGCGCGTAGCGCCGCGGTCGCGGTCCCGGCGCTGGCGTCGGCGGTGAGCATCACCACCGCGGTTGGCGTCTGTCGGCCGCGCAGGCGGTGGAGGATCTCGACGCCGTCGAAGCGCGGCATGTTGACGTCGAGGAGGATCACGTCCCAGGGGTCGTTGACGCCGGCGCACGCGAGCAGCGCTTCGATCTCTTCGACCTCGGAGAAGTGGGAGACCTGCATGCCCTGCGGCGTCAGGATCCGTGTGATCGCGATTGCGATCGATGTGTCGTCATCGACGATCGCGAGTCGCAACGGCCGCAGTGCAACTTCCTCCACCTATGCATTGTCCTGCTTTCTCCGTCGAGCGCGAGGATGTTGGGGGGGTATGCATCGGGTATTTCGGTCACCCGGCGAGGGTGATGAAGCTGCGTAGTCTGCGACTACGACGGAGGCGGTGAAGTCGCACTCGGCGTCACGGGTGAGGTCGCAGCTGGCGCGCTCGGGTTCGACGCGGGCGGCGCGCTCGGAGTTGCGGGAATCGTCGGACGACCATGGATCAGCTCGGTCGCGCTCATCCCCGGCGGCATGCCCTGCGGAAACCTCGCCCACTCCGCGGCCTGCTGCCACGAGTCGCCGGGGTAGCGAACGACCGCGGTGCGCGAGTGACCGGCGCCGATCGCGACCGACGAGATGATCCACACCGGCGCCGACAGGATGAGGAAGTAGCCGTGGGTCACCGTCGACAACGTGCCGAGCACGCCCCACCCGGTGAT
>JAYTAJ010001062.1:0-2789 GCA_043737575.1 Myxococcales bacterium
CACCGCGCGGATCCAGTGGGCGCGCACCGCGACGCCGCCCGCGCGCAGCCCGGCCAGCGCGGCGTCGAGCCGCGGCCGCCAGAACGCCGCCGCCGCCTCGCCGTCGAACACGATCACCGCGACGCCCGCGTAGACGTCGATGGTGAGCCCGGGGGCGCCGTCGTTCTCGCCATGGACCGCGCGGATCGCGTCGGTGTCCGCCAGCTCGGGCAGGAGCGCGCGCCGCCGCGCCGCGGCCTCGGTGCGGCGCGCGACCCAGGCGTCGTCGAGGGCCGCGGTCGGATCGCGATCGAGCAGCCGGGCCCGGATCGGGCTCGCGGGATCGACGAAGCCGCAGCCGAGCGCCGCGCCCGCCGCGTCGCACACGATCGCGATCGCGCCGACCTCGAGCGCCGCGCTGCTCGCGGCCAGCGCGCGGTCGTAGATCCACGGGTGACCGAGGCGGACCAGGCGGCTGACGCGCTCGGTCTGCGCCGCGACGAGCAGCAGTCGGGTCCGCAGAGGAACTACTGCACGACGTATTCGGTGAGGACGTAGAGCTGCCCGAAGCTGTTCAGCGCCTGCACCACGCCGACGCCGTCCGCCAGGTAGAGGAAGTTCACCATCAGCGGCAGGTCCTTCAGCGGGTTGGCGGGGGCGGGCTCGATCGTCACCTTGGTCGTGATCTCGATGCCGATCTTCAGCGCCTTCCAGGTGCCGGCCTTCACCGCCACGGTCTCGGCGGGCTGCACGACGAAGTGGCGGATCAGCTCGAGGGTCCCCGAGCGAAAGGTCGGCTGGGCCTTGCCGGTCGCGACGTGCTTCCACTTCGCCGTCAGGTCGTCATGCCATTCGAGCGCGATCACCTTGCCGCCGTTGAGCTCGAGAGTGTGGCCCTTGCGCTCGATGTCGCTGAGCTCGATGCCGTAGGTGGTGCCGGGCTCGGCGGTGAACCAGAACGAGGTCGGCGACACGCGGAATTCGGCGCCGCCGGCGCGGCAGGTGATCGTCGTCGGGTGGACCCGCCCGTCGAGATCCTCGGACAGCGACACCGTCGTGACGCCCTCCTTGGTCTCGACGCCCGTCACCGTGACGACGAGCTTCTTGGGCGGCAGCGGCGTGTTCCGCAGCTGCGCGTCGGTGAGCGCACGATCCGGCGGCGGCGCGGTCGGCTCGTAGGTCCATGAGTTGCCGACCGACAGCGGCAGCGCCGTCACGCCACACGCGCGCACGACCTTCGGCGCCACCGGTCGCGGCTGCGCGCTCGCAGCGGTCACCATCGCGGCCACGGACACCAGGGACAACGACAGGGCGCGCAATTTCACCGCCTGGTTTTACGGTAGCTCGCGCCCACACACAAGCCGGACCGGCTGGCCCGACCCTGGCATTCGCAGAACTCTCTGCGCCTTCCTCTTCGCGCCCGCCGTCGCACCGCCCACCGCTCGCTGCACGTTCCGCGGAGCGCCCGCTGCACCTTCCATGGAGCGCCCGCCGCACCTTCCGCGGAGCGCCCGCTGCACCTTCCGCGGAGCGCCCGCTGAACGCTCATGGGGGCTCGGGTGGGGGCCCCGTCGGGCTCCCCGACGGGGGAGGGGCTGGCCAACAGCCCCTCGTCGAGAAAACGCGCCCGTCAGGGCTGCGTTTTCTCGAAGCAGTTCGTGTGCTGCGCCGAGCCGATGTTCGAGACGACGCAGCGGAAGCGCTCGTCCTGGCGCATGTCGCGGAAGTCGGGATCGAGCTGGATGCCAGCGCGGCCGAGCAGGCGATCGAACTTCTGGTTCACCTCGGCCCTGCGGCTCGAGTGATCCTTCATCAGCACCAGGCGGTCGAGGAGGTTGACCGAGCACTGCTTGCGGCCGATGCGCGCGTAGGCCGCCGCGAGGTTGTAGGTCGCGTTGACGTTGTACGGATCGGCGCCGAGGGCGGCGAGGAACTCGTCGACCGCGTCGGTGATCAGGTCCTCGCGGGTCTTGGGATCGGTGCCGCTCTGCGCCGCCTGCAGCTTCGCGAGCCCGCTGGCGGCGAGCGCCGCCGACTCCTGGATCGAGGGCGCGCGCTGGACGTAGGTCCACGCGTCGGGGGTGAGGCGCGGATCGGTCGGCTCGCAGTCGACGCGGGTCGGGGCCGCGGGGCCGGTCACCACGACCTCCTCGGGACGAAACGGCGCGGGGGGTGGCGTCAGCTTCTGGTTGCCGCCGCACGCGCCCAGCATCAGGGCACCGAACAGCACAAGCGCGGTCGTTCGCATCATCGGTTGATCGCTCCGTTCGCGTCCTTGCGAAACGGCTGGAACACCGGGTCGCTCTCGGCTTCGTTGATCTTGCGCTTGGCGTCAGCGGCGAAGTCGCCGTACTTCTCGAGGTCGGCGAGGCGCTTCAGCAGCGCGAGCGCACAACCCTTGCGGCGGGACCGGCCGTAGGCGTGGGCCAGCTTGTAGGTCGCCTCGGCGTGGTACGGGTCGTCGATCAGCGCCGAGCGCAGCTTGGTGATCGCGTCGACGGTGTTGCTGGCCTTCTGCTTGTCGTCGGTCGTGCTCTGGGCCTTCTCCAGCAGCTCGTCGGCCTGCGCCGTCTTCTGATCGGCAGCGCGCTTGCCGGTCTTGTGCTGCTGCATGGCCTTGCTCGGGTCTTCCTGAAACTTGACCGGGCACTCCTCGGCGAACTTGATCACCACGTCGGTGACCACGACGTCGGGCATCGGCTTCTTGGTCGGCTTCTTCAAGCCCTCGGGCTTGTTGGAGTACGGCCCGGAGCAACCCGCCGCGACCAGCGCCGAGAGGGCGAACAACACAACGCTTCCAGCGACACGTC
>JAYTAJ010001063.1:0-2787 GCA_043737575.1 Myxococcales bacterium
CCGCTGCTGTTGCTGCTGGTCCACCGCGCCGAGGACACCGAGGGGCCGATCGTGGCGTTCGTGCAGCGCCGCGCCACCAGCGGCGCGATCACGCCCGACGTCCGGATCATCGACGTGCCGCCGCTCGCGCTCGACGAGGCGACCGATCTGGTGCGCGAGCTGTCGGGGCTGCCGGGCGGCGGCGACGACAGCAGCTCGACCAGCTGGGCCGAGGGGCTGGTCCGCGACGCGGGCGGCAACACGCTGTTCCTGTCGGAGCTGGCGCGGTCGGCGTCGACCGCGGGCGGCGCCGCCACGCTCGACGAGCTGCTGCGCGGCCGCATCGCGCGCCTGCCGGATCCGGCGCGGGCGCTGTTGCGGGCGTGCGCGGTCGCGGCGCGGCCGATGTCGCCCGAGCTGGCCGGCCAGGCCGCGGGCATCGACGACGTCAGCGGCGCGCTCGCGGTGCTGCGGGCCGAGCGCCTGGTGCGCGGCCAGTCGGACCAGGATCGGGTCGAGCCGTACCACGATCGGATCCGCGCCACCGTCGTCGACGAGCTCGAGACCGGTGAGCTGCAGGCGGCGCACCGCGACCTGGCGAGCGCGTACCAGCGCAGCCGCCCCGACGATCGCGAGCCGCTGGTCGATCACCTCCTGGGCGCGGGCGACACCGTCGCCGCGGCCGAGCACGCGATCACCGCGGCGCTCAACGCCCGCGAGGCGCTGGCGTTCCGCAGCGCCGCCGACCTGTACGCGATCGCGGTCGAGTTCGGCGCGTTCGCCGACGACGTCCGCCGCGAGCTGTACGTCGCGCGCGGCGAGGCGCTGGTCCACGCCGGCCAGCTCCAGGAGGCGGCGGCGATGTACCTCGCGGCGTCGCAGCTGACGCCGATCGCCGAGCGCGGCGAGCTCGAGCGGCTGCGGCTCGAGCAGATGCTGCGCGCCGGCATGCTGCGCGACGGCGTCCGCCTCGCCGAGTCGATGCTCGCCGAGAGCGGCTTCCCGCTGCCCGACACCCGCCGCGCCGCGGTGTGGAGCGTCGCGCGGCAACGGGTCGCGCTGCGGCTGCGCGGCCTGCGGTTCCGCGAGCGACCGGCGGCGTCGATCCCGGCCGCCGAGCTGCGCACCGTCGACGTCTTGTGGTCGATCTGCAGCGGCCTGTCGTTCGCCGATCCGATCCTCGGCAAGCTGGTGCAGCTGTGGCACCTGCGGATGGCGCTGCGCCTCGGCGAGCCGCGCCGGGTCGCGATGGCGCTGGCGATCGAGATCGGCTTCGTCGCGTCGACCGGCGTCGCCCAGGCCGATCGCGCGACCAAGGTCGCGGCCCGGGCCCGCGAGGTCGCCGAGCGCATCGACGATCCCTACGTCCGCGGCCTGGCCGACGCGTGCTCCGGCTTCGGCGACTTCTTGCTCGGCCGCTGGCGCCCGGCCGCCGAGCACATCGAGCGCGGCCTGCGGCTGATGCGCGATCACGTCGAGGGTGGCCGCTGGGAGATCGATCTCACCGAGATCTTCCAGCTCGGCAACCTGTTCTACCTGGGCGACGTGAAGGAGCTGGTGCGGCTCGCGCCGATCTATCTGCGCGAGGCCGAGGATCGCGGCGACGTCTACGCCCAGCACGGCATCCGATCGTGGCGCGCCAACGTCGCGTGGCTGGCGATGGGCAAGCCCGAGGACGCGCGGGCCCACGTCCTCGGCGTCGCCCTCGAGCGCGCCGACCTCGCCGACTTCCACCTCCACGACTACTACCAGCTGCTCGCCAACGGTCAGATCGATCTGTACGTCGGCGACGGCGATGGCGCGCTGGCGCGGGTCGAGCGGGCGTGGCGCGATCTCGATCGCGCGCTGCTGCTGCGGATCCAGAGCATCCGCGTCGAGGCCGAGTTCCTCCTCGGGCGCGCCGCGCTGGCGTCGACCCGAGGCGACGCGATCGTCGTCGCCCAGCGCGCGGTCGCCGCGCTGCACAAGCAGCGGGTGCCGTGGGCGACCGCGCTCGGCGCGCTGCTCGACGCCGGCGTGGCGCTGGCCCAGGATCAGCCCGAGCGCGCGCAGGTCGCGCTCACCACCGCCGAGGCCGCCTGCATCACCGCCGAGATGCCGCTGCACGCCCACGTCGCGAAGCTGTGCCGCGGCGAGCTGGTCGCGGGCGCCGCGGGCGAGGCGCTGCGCGCCGACGCGACCGCGTGGATGACCGGGCAGTCGATCGCCGATCCGCTGGCGTTCTCGCGCATGCTGCTGCCGCGCCCCGCGTGATCACGGCGGCTCGAGGACGCCGAGCCGCCGCACCGCCAGCGCGTCGCGATCGCGATCGCCGGTCGCCCACATCAGGTAGCCCGGCCCGGCGAGCCGCGGCCGCGCCAGCGGTCCGGTCAGGCGCAGCAAAAAGCCATCGCCGCGCAGCCACAGCGCGTCGCCGCGGCGCTCGACCACGCCGATCCACGGCCGGCCCGCGCCCGCGACGTCGTCGATCGCGACCACGCCGTCCTGCCAGCGCGCGCGGTGACCGACCAGGCGATCGAGCATCGCCCGGGCGCGACGCGGCTCGACCACCGGCCACCGCGCCGCCGCGATCGGCGCCGGCTCGGCGACGGCACCACGCCACGCTGCGAGCACGATCAGCGTGAGGGCGAGCGGGCGGAGCGAGGCGGGCGCCAACCCGACGACGATATCGCGTCCGCCGCCGGCGTCGACCGGCCGCACGCGGTGATACCAACCGGCATGCAAAGGACGTCCTGGGTCGCGCCGATGATCGTGGCAGCCGTGCTGGTCGGGTGTGAAGACAAGAAGCCGGGTGAGCCGCCCCGCGCC